>CALKVB010000001.1 GCA_937996605.1 uncultured Oxalobacteraceae bacterium
CAAAATGGTGAAACCGCGATCGATGTCGCCCGCCGTGCTGCAGCCGATATGGAACGCTGTTTGCAGGAACGTGCTGGCAAGATCGCCGCGGTGATCTTAGAACCTTTGGTGCAATGTGCGACTGGCTTCGCCATGCATGATCCAGAGTATTTGCGTTTGGTGCGTGCCTTGTGCGATCAATACCAAGTGCATTTGATTGCCGATGAAATCGCGGTCGGTTGCGGTCGCACTGGCACTTTCTTCGCTTGCGAAAATGCGCAAATCTGGCCTGACTTTGTCTGCTTATCCAAAGGGATTAGTGGTGGTTATCTGCCGCTGTCTTTGGTGATGACGCGCGAAGCGATCTATCAAGGCTTTTACGATAGCGATGTGCGTCGTGGATTTTTACATTCACATTCTTACACTGGCAATCCCTTGGCATGCCGCGCCGCATTAGCGACCTTGGAAATTTTCCAGACGGATGAGGTGTTGGCGCAAAATCGCGTGAAGGCGGCGAGCATCACTGAGGCTTTGCAGCCGCTCGCGCAACATCATCAAGTCAAACATTTCCGTCAGCAGGGCATGATGTGGGCCTTCGATGCAGTGTTTGATGATGCCAACGCTGCAGCTGCAAAAACATTCTCGCGCCGTTTCTTTACGCAGGCTTTGCAAGAAGAATTATTGTTACGCCCGATTGGCAACACCGTGTATTTGATGCCACCGTATATTGTGAATCAAGAAGAAGTAAGTTTGGTGGGTGAACGCATGCTGAAAGTCTTCAATCATGTGATGGGAGAAAAGGCGTGATTTTGCTCGATCAAATCCAGAAAGAATTAGCAGTCTTAGACAGCAAGAGTTTGCGTCGACGTCGTCGTCATGCAGAGAGCCCGAGCGCGCCGCGTGTCAAAGTTGACGGTCGCGATATGCTGGCGTTTTGTAGTAATGATTATCTCGGCTTGGCCGCGCATCCTAAGATTATCGCCGCCTTGCAAGAAGGTGCTGATCTATATGGGGTGGGTAGTGGTGCTTCGCATTTAATTAGCGGCCATAGTCGCGCTCACGCTGTGCTCGAAGAACGCCTCGCAGCATTTGTTGCTCCGCATTTGGTGAACGCCAAAGCGCTGTATTTTTGCACGGGTTATATGGCGAATCTCGCTGTGTTGGCGGGTTTGGCGGCGGTCTCGGGTAAAGAGACGGAATTGTTTTCCGAATCACTCAATCATGCGTCTTTGATTGATGGCGCTAAATTGTCGCGCGCGAAGTTGCATGTTTATCCGCATGGTGGCGTCGCGACCTTACGCGGTTTGCTGCAAGCCTCATCTGCTCCGACGAAAATCGTGGTCAGCGATAGCGTCTTTAGTATGGATGGCAACCTGGCTCCCGTGCCAGAATTGCTCGCCTTGTGCGAAGAGTTTAATGCATGGTTGGTGATTGATGATGCCCATGGCTTTGGTGCCTTAGGTGACTATGGGCGTGGCGTCTTAGAACACTTTAATCTGCGTTCGGCCAATCTCGTCTACATGGGCACCTTGGGCAAATCGGCCGGTGTCGGCGGTGCTTTCGTGGCGGCACATGCCGATGTGATCGAATGGTTGGTCAACAAAGCGCGTCCTTACATTTACACCACTGCTGCACCGCCGGCCTTGGCGCATGCCTTGTTGACGAGTCTAGACATTATTCAAAGCGAAGAAGGACATGCGCGCCGTGCTCATTTGCAGGCTTTGATTGCCCAACTGCGTCGTGACTTAAAGTTGAAGCGTTGGACGCTCATGCCATCAGATACAGCGGTGCAACCGATTGTGATCGGTGATAACGCCGAAAGTTTGAAAGCCGCGGCAAGTTTATACGAACAAGGTTTCTGGGTACCAGCGATACGGCCACCAACAGTGCCAGAAGGTACAGCGCGTTTGCGTATTACTTTGTCGGCCGCGCATACGGCAGAAGATTTGGCTTTGTTGATTGATGCTGTGAATGCTTTGGAAGTGTGAGGTTTTAAGTTCCCTCTCCCGCTCGCGGGAGAAGGGAGTTAGCAAGCATCTTAGAAATATTTGAGAAGTATTTGTAGGGCGGGTGAAACCCGCGCCGCCATACCGTTGAGCGCCTGAGCAGCGCGGGTTGCACCCGCCCTACGAGAATTGAGTAGTAGCGAATAGTTTTAAAAATAAAAAATTTAGGCAATGCAAAACAGAACAAACGATTATTTCATCACCGGCACTGATACCGAGATCGGCAAGACCTTTACGACGTCTGCCTTGTTGCGCGCTTTCACACAGCAAGGAAGATCGACGCTAGGGATGAAGCCGATCGCGTCGGGTGCGGATGAGATCGATGGTGTTTTGCATAACGAAGATGTCGATAGTTTGGTCGCTGCATCAAGCGTGAAAGCGCCACAAGAAATCGTTGTGCCTTATTTGATGCGTACACCGGCGGCGCCGCATATTGTGGCGAAGTTGGAAAACGTGAAGATGGATGTGCAGCATATACATCACTGCTATCAACAAGCACAAGGCCTCGCGGATGTGGTGTTGGTGGAAGGTGTAGGTGGATTTTGTGTGCCGCTTGATGATGATACGAGTACCATCGATTTGGCACAGCGCTTGGGCTTGCCAGTGATTCTGGTGGTGGGCATGCGTTTGGGTTGTATTAACCATGCATTGCTCACGGCACAATCGATTCGCGCGAGTGGTTTGCGATTGGCGGCATGGGTGGCCAACACGGTCGATACGGAAATGCGTTTCTTTGATGAGAACGTGGAAGCATTACGGCAGCGTTT
The DNA here is from genome assembly GCA_937996605.1 of uncultured Oxalobacteraceae bacterium. Taxonomy (GTDB): domain Bacteria; phylum Pseudomonadota; class Gammaproteobacteria; order Burkholderiales; family Burkholderiaceae_D; genus Undibacterium. The sequence continues at coordinate 2,753 of CALKVB010000001.1, forward strand.
AGGCGCGCCATGTTTAGGTGTAGTGCCGCGCTTAGCTGCCGATCAGGCTGCGCAAGCGAGTCAGTATGTAGATTTGAATTTATTGAAGTAAGGAAGAGATCATGGAATCAGCTATGGATCAAACAGTCGGTCATGAAAGTAAGGTAGAAAATACGCAGCCAGTCACGTTTCAGGCGCCAGTTAAGCCAATTACGGCGGAGACTTGGCCTGTAGAGGACGTCATGGCATTGTTCGATCTGCCGTTTAATGATTTGCTCTTCAAGGCGCAAGTTTTGCACCGTGAAAATTTTCCGAATGGCGACGTGGAATTAGCGACCTTGCTGTCGATTAAAACTGGTGGTTGCGAGGAAGATTGTGGTTACTGCCCGCAAGCTGCGCGTTACGATACCGGCGTCGAAGCGAAGAAGATGCTCGATGTGCGTCAGGTGTTAGATGCAGCGAAAGCGGCACGCGAAAGCGGTGCCACGCGTTTCTGTATGGGCGCAGCATGGCGCTCACCAAAAGATAGAGACATGGAAAAAGTGGAAACCATGGTGCGCGAAGTGAAAGCCATGGGCTTAGAAACCTGCGCCACTTTGGGCATGCTCAAAGAAGAACAAGCACAGCGTTTGAAAGATGCAGGTTTGGATTACTACAACCACAATCTCGACACCGCACCAGAGTTCTATAACAACGTCATCTCTACACGTGATTATCAAGATCGTTTGGATACGCTGGGCCACGTGCGCACAGCAGGTCTGAAAGTATGTTGTGGTGGCATCGTCGGTATGGGCGAAACACGTCGCCAACGTGCAGGTTTAATTGCACAACTCGCCAACCTCAATCCTTACCCAGAATCTGTACCTGTCAATCATTTGGTGCAAGTCGAAGGTACACCTTTACATGGCCTTGATCCGCTCGATCCATTGGAATTTGTACGCACTATCGCCGTAGCGCGTATCACCATGCCGAAAGCGCGTGTTCGTTTATCCGCTGGTCGTCGTCAAATGGGCGAAGCGGTGCAAGCGATGTGCTTCTTGGCGGGCGCCAATTCGATTTTCTACGGCGATAAATTGTTAACGACCGATAACCCAGAAGCAGAAGACGATAAAGTCCTGTTGGAAAAATTGGGTTTGAAGACGCGTGGTGTGGTGGAGAAGAAGGCTGGTGGTTGTAGTTAATGTTTTGAATCAAAACCCCTCAACGCCGAGGCGCAGAGACGCTGAGGAAAACCTTAGAAGAGAGTTTTTTGTTGAGGGGAACTTGAGTAGATGCTTGGAAAATGTAGGGCGGGTGCAACTCGCCGTTGCAGGAAGACTTAATAGACTGCTTGTATTCTTAAGATTGCTTCTTCTCTTTTCGCTGTTCTCAGCGTCTCTGCGCCTCGGCGGTGAGGGGTTTAAATAAAATGTAGGGCGGGTGCAACCCGCCGTTGCAGGAAGACTTAGTAGGCAGCTTGTATTCTTAAGATTGCTTCCTCTTTTTTCGCTGTTCTCAGCGTCTCCGCGCCTCGGCGTTGAGGGGTTTTAAGATTTAAGATCGAATTATTATAGAAAGACAAAAATCATGTTTAGCAAAATCCTCATCGCCAATCGTGGCGAAATTGCTTGCCGTGTTGCCGCGACTGCGCGTCGCATGGGTATTAAGACTGTAGCGGTGTATTCCGAAGCCGATGCGAATGCTAAACACGTGGCGGTGTGTGATGAAGCGGTCTTGATTGGTCCGGCACCGGCCAAGGAAAGCTATTTACGTGTCGATAAAATTATCGAAGTGGCGTTGGCCACTGGTGCGCAAGCGATTCATCCTGGCTACGGCTTCTTGTCTGAAAATAGTGAGTTCGCGAATGCCTGTGCGAAAGCGGGTATCGCTTTTATCGGCCCACCAGCGTCTGCGATTGAAGCGATGGGTAGCAAGTCTGCGGCCAAGTCCTTGATGGAAAAGGCCAAGGTGCCTCTGGTGCCTGGCTATCATGGTGACAATCAAGATCCTGATTTCTTGCAAGGCGAGGCGGATCGCATAGGCTACCCTGTGTTATTGAAAGCCAGTGCTGGCGGCGGCGGTAAGGGCATGCGTGTGATTGAGCACAGCAAGGACTTCAAAGATGGCTTGGCATCTTGCAAGCGCGAAGCGATCAATTCTTTTGGCGATGATAAAGTGCTTGCTGAAAAATACTTGCAACGTCCTCGCCATATTGAGATTCAAGTGTTTGCCGATACGCATGGCAATTGTGTTTACTTGTTTGAACGCGACTGCTCAGTACAGCGTCGCCATCAAAAAGTATTGGAAGAAGCGCCTGCGCCCGGCATGACGGCAGAGCGTAGGGCAGCGATGGGTGAAGCGGCGGTAGCGGCAGCGAAAGCGGTCGGTTATGTCGGCGCAGGTACGGTGGAGTTCATCGCCAACCAAGATGGTTCTTTCTACTTTATGGAAATGAACACGCGTTTGCAGGTGGAACATCCTGTCACTGAAATGATTACAGGCACGGATTTGGTGGAGTGGCAATTGCGCGTTGCGGCGGGTGAACAATTACCTTTGCAACAGTCGCAATTGCAAATTCATGGTCACGCAATTGAAGCGCGTGTGTATGCAGAAAATCCGGAAAAAGGTTTCTTGCCGTCGATCGGTACTTTGCGCCACGCACGTACGGCGAGCGCAGTTAATTTTGAACTCGGTGGCTCACCAAATCCCGCTGCGTTTAGGATCGATAGTGGTGTGCGCGAAGGCGATACGATTTCACCTTTTTACGACCCTATGATTGCGAAGATGATCGTGTGGGGTAAGGACAGAACGGAAGCCTTGGCCCGCATGGCACAAGCCTTGGCGCAATATCAGATTGTCGGCTTGAATTCGAATATCGCGTTTTTGTCACGCTTAATTACCAGCCAAGCTTTCTCAACTGCAGATTTAGATACAGGCTTAATCGAACGTAATTACGATGCCTTGTTCCCAGCGCCTACTCCAGCGAATTTAGCAATCTTGTCCTTAGCTGCTGTGTCCTTACTGCAATCAGAAAAATCCTCAGGCGCAGATCCATGGCAAAGCAGCCAAGGCTGGCGCATGAACAACCAGATGCAACGCGGTTTACAGTTCGCCGAAGAACACCAAACGCATGACTTGCAAGTGACGTACGCGCAAGATGCGTGGATGATCGCGGCGAATGGTGCGAGTGAAACAGTACGCCTGGTGTCACATAGTGGCAGTGATTTCGTGTTAGCCATCGCAGATCGAACCGTGAAAGGTACGGTCGTGCGCGACGGCGAACATTTCCATGTGTTTAGTCAAGATACCCATTACGATTTGCATTACAACGATGTGATGGCGCACGCAGGTGAAGCAGAAGCCGAAGGCGGACGCTTAACCGCACCGATGCCGGGTAAGATCGTTGCAGTGGTGGTGAAGAATGGCCAAGAAGTGAAAAAGGGCGATGCGCTGTTGATCATGGAAGCGATGAAGATGGAACATACAATCTCTGCTCCTAGTACTGGGACTGTTAAAAATATAAATTTCAAGAAGGGTGAGCAAGTGGCTTTAGGGGTTGAATTATTGATCATGGAATAATATTAATTATTTAAATATTAAAAATATGGAAAGACTTGTCAAAATAGTAGAAGTTGGCCCAAGGGATGGCTTACAGAATGAAAAAACCATATTGGATGTGGCAACAAAAATAAAATTTATTGATATGCTAAGCGATAGTGGGTTGTCTAGTATTGAAGTGGGATCTTTTGTTTCCAAAGAATCGGTTCCACAAATGTCTAATACGGATCAGATTTTTGATAAAATAATAAAAAATCCACAGATAAATTATTCAGTCTTAGTGCCAAACGAAATTGGTTTAAATGAGGCAA
>CALKVB010000002.1 GCA_937996605.1 uncultured Oxalobacteraceae bacterium
CGCTTATAATTTGACGTCCGTGTGGGCTTTCAAGTTCTAATTTCTCAGTCAGCATTTTCGACACAATCGCTGTCGACGACATAGACAAGGCACCGCCTAGTGCGAAAGCTGCCTTCCAACTCATGTCAAAATAGTGCGGCAACCACATCGCCGCAATGAGCGCACCTACCATCGCCAGAACAATAGTCATGACAACCTGTGCCAAACCCAATCCAAATACGGCACGCCGCATTGATATGAGTTTATTTAACGAAAATTCGAGACCGATGGAAAACATTAAGAACACCACGCCAAATTCAGCAAGTTGATGGGTGGCTGAACTTTCCTGCGCCCATCCCAAAGCATGCGGACCAATCAGAATCCCGACTCCCAAATAACCGAGCATAGGTGGCAGATTCAACATACGGAACGCAACCACGCCGAGCACGGCGGAGCTGAGAAGAAGGAGTGTGGTATCAAGAGCTGTCATGCGCTCTATTATTACCGATAAAGACTGTGACGGTGAGGTTACGGCGTCACTTTTTGACGAATTATTGGATTTCCTGACGCAGAAAAGTCTACACAAGAAAATGGCATAACGGGTTCCACACTCGTTATGCCATCGACACTAGCGTTAAAAACTAACTTCTATTACTCACATAGATGCAGGTGTATTTGCTGGCACTAAGAAGATTTCACGGTAGGCGCCGTACATTGCACCTATCATGGTTGGCCACAAAATCAACCAGCCCAAAAATAAAGGAAGGGAGGCCAACACACCTAAAATAATCGTCAGAATAACGTATAAGAAAAATGCGCCCCAGTTCTTCAAACTCGCCTTCAAACTCATCTTCAGCGCTTCGAATGGTTCTACATTATGGAAAATAACCAAAGCTGGCGCGAAAGAAATCGCCATAGCGACTGGAATAAATGCAATCATCGCGACAACGAACAACAAGATCATCGTGCCAAACCCGAGTCCGAATAGGGCTGACGCAATATTTCCGCCGCTCAGTGCATTTGTCGCAACAGCACTACCGATAGTAATGCCCACAACGATCGCAATCACGACACCAATTAAGAAAATACCGAGTAACCAAAAAAAGCCTAACAATGCCAGTGGGCCAAATTTCTCTTTAAAACCGGCAAACATCATATCGACGCCAATAGGCTTACCTTCGAACTGTGCTTGGCACGCCAACATAAAACCCGCCGTAAAAACTGGCATCAAAATATAGGAAGCGATTGAACCCAAAGGGATCACGCCAAGTACAATTGCAATCACAAAGTGAATCAAAGCCATCCCGATCCAAACACCTGGAGCAGCTTTAAAGGAACCGAATCCAACACTAAACCAGTTAGTTGCGCTACCCGCACCGAGCTGATTACCCTGAGGATTAAATTGCGTACCATTATTCCCAGCGATCATGTCAGAAGGGGGTGTGGAATAGGATTGGTTGGGGTCAACGGAATATGGATTCATAAAAGCTACTTTCACAAAAATGATTAAAGACCGCACAGACGTCTAAGCATCGGCTCGCTGAGTATCAGCGATGATTTTCAAATTGACAAGCCAAAGTAAAAATCCTTCCGATAAACGGCAAAAAAGTGTCGCAAAATACTCAAATTTCAATTTTTCAAAAACAAAAGTGAACTACTGTCACTTGAATCGATTTTCATGTTTAGTCTGGCAGGGTTCTTGCTTTGTCGTATTTAGTTTATACTTTGGGCATGAGAACACTAAACATCCATTCACCTTCGCCGATTGCGCTTGATGAAGCGAATGCGGCCCATGCCATGCAGTTGGCCACTGATACTTTGCAAATCGAGGCGGATGCTATTCTCAGCCTTAAACGCCGTTTGGTCGGCGACGATGCTGAAGCGTTTACTACCGCCATGGCTTTTGTTCTAGGATGCAGTGGGCGCGTAGTGGTTTCAGGCATAGGCAAATCTGGACATATCGCCAGGAAGATGGCGGCAACTTTTGCCTCCACGGGTACGCCATCCTTTTTCGTACACCCTGCTGAAGCCGCGCATGGCGACCTTGGTATGGTGACGCCCGACGACGTCCTGATTGCAATCTCTTATTCAGGGGAGGCAGGTGAGTTGATCGCGATTTTACCGATCGTAAAACGTTTGGGCGTGAAATTGATCGCCATGACAGGAAATCCACAATCAACCTTAGCCAAACTCGCAGATATACATCTAAGCGTACACGTCGAGAAAGAGGCTTGCCCATTGAACTTAGCACCGACCGCGAGCACCACAGTCACCTTGGCGCTCGGCGATGCGTTGGCTGTTGCTGTACTTGATGCCCGAGGGTTTAAAGAAGAGGATTTCGCGCGTTCACACCCCGGAGGTGCTCTGGGTCGCAAGTTATTGACGCATGTAAAAGATATTATGCGTCAAGGTAGCGCCGTTCCCAAAGTCACGCCAGAGACTAAACTCACTGCAGCATTATTAGAAATTACCCAAAAAGGCATGGCAATGACTGCTGTGGTCGACGAGGGACAAAAAATTCTTGGTGTTTTCACCGATGGTGATCTACGCCGCCTAATGGAAAAACAATTGAATTTCAGCGAACTTTCGATAGGCGAGGTAATGGGAAAACAACCACGCACCGTCCGCCCCGAACAACTTGCGGTCGAAGCAGTTGACATCATGGAAACGCATCGTATCAACCAACTGTTGGTGGCGGACGATAATGGTAAGTTAGTCGGTGCCCTGCACATTCATGACCTTACTCGTGCCAAGGTGATTTGATGACCAAATCAATCGAACAAGCAAAGCTCAAGGCCGCCCGAGTGAGCCTCATGATATTCGACGTCGATGGCATTTTGACTGATGGTAGTCTGCATTTTAGTGCAGACGGTGAAGTCATGAAAACTTTCAATGTCCTCGACGGTCAAGGCATCAAATTGCTGCAAAGCGCGGGAATCCTTACAGCCATTATTAGTGCACGCAAATCTGCAATCGTCAGCAAACGCTCCACTGACCTTGGCATCCCCCATATTCTGCAGGGAATACATGATAAAAAAGTCGCCTTCCTAAACTTAACTGAAGAACTTGGTATTCCGCATCAAGAATGCGGCTTCATTGGTGACGATGTAATCGATCTGCCGATCTTATTACGAGTAGGCTTTGCCGCTAGTGTTCCTAACGGCCACATTGAGGTAAGGTCTCGCGTCGATTTCGTGACGCAGACCGAAGGAGGGCGCGGTGCAGCACGTGAAATATGTGATTTCATTTTGCAGGCACAGAATAAATACGTCTCCGCTTTAGCACCATTTATGGATCTGGCTGACCATGACCGCTGATCGTATTCGCATTTGGCTGATGGTCGGCCTCTTGGGCTTGATTATGCTCGGCTCTTTTTGGGTGTACGAAGTCATGCGACGTAACAGCGAAGAACAATCAAGGGGAAATCGCGTTCGCACTGAACCTGATTACTTTGTTGAGCACTTTAATTTCGTTAGGCTTTCGCAAAGCGGCAATACTAACTATCGTGTCACCGGCGATAAACTTACACACTATCCACAAGAAGACGAATTTGAAATTACTCAGCCTCGAATCATTGGCGTTGATCAGGAAAAGACGCCCATGAACATTCGCGCCGAAAGAGCTTTAGTAAAACAAAAAATGCAAGAGGAAGAAGGTGGTCGTATCGAAGACCAAATCCATCTGCTTGATCACGTCGAAGTCGAACGTATCAATCATAAAAGCGGGATTACTGCGTTAATGCGAACTCAATCTCTAACACTATATCCAGATAGTGAACGCATGAAAACCGCCGACCCTATCAGCATCAAGACACCCACTAGTATCATTACTTCAGTTGGCTTAGAAGCCGACAACGCGACCCAAACGATCAAATTTTTGCATCAATTGCGTGTCACTATCGACAACAGTCATCGCACCAAAATCCGCGAAACTGCTCGCAACTGACTCATCAGATAAAGGAAATAATTCATGCGGTCTTCATCAATCTTGATAGCAGCGAGCATCGTCAGCGCTCTTGGTTTTGCGCCACATGCAGGCGCTGAAAAAGCCGATAAGTTTAAACCGACGACGGTATCAGGAATCGCCGGCAGCGCTCAAAACATTGATTCTGGCGAAAGCAAAGTCATGTTTAATAAGATAGAACTTACACGCGGCACGCTCTACATTCGTGCGGAAAAAGGCACTGATATTACTATCCAGCCGAATAAAGAATTTCCTGAAGGTGGTGGTAGTACCGTTTTCATTGGCACCCCCACTAGCCCTGTCTTCTTCAAGCAAAAACGCGATGGCGGTGCGAATCTTTGGATCGAAGGCACCGCGCAAAAAGTCGAGTATGACAAAGCCACCGAGGTGGTAGTTTTTAGTGGTACCGCAGTGATTCGTTTTCTCGATCAGGATAAAGAAACGCGTAGACTTGAGGGAGAATATTTTTCCTATGATAGCCCTAAAGATTTCTTCAATATGGCCAATTCGAGTTCAGGTAAGAGCGTACAGAATGGTGGTCGTGTGACGATCACACTTGAGCCGATCAAAGCCAAGTCTGAAAACAAAACTACGAAACCATAGAAACGCCAACAGACCACGCAAAAATATGACGAGCACATTAGAAATTCAGGGGCTACAAAAACGCTATGGTATGCGCCAAGTGGTGCGTGATGTATCACTTCAAGTAAAGAGTGGCGAGGTCGTTGGTTTACTTGGCCCCAATGGCGCAGGTAAAACTACATCGTTCTATATGATAGTGGGCTTAGTTGCCTCGGACGCCGGAAAGATTGATATTGATGGCACTGACATTTCCCATCTCCCCATTCATAAACGGGCTCGTTTAGGCCTTTCTTACCTGCCACAAGAGGCTTCGGTGTTTCGAAAGTTGTCGGTTGAAGACAATGTGAGAGCAGTATTAGAATTGCAGATCGGCGATGATGGAAAAGCTCTGAGCAAAGCAGAAATTGATCAACGCTTGAATACCTTACTGGGTGAACTACAAATTGATGGATTGCGCGAGAGCCCCGCACGCGCATTGTCAGGTGGTGAACGTCGCCGTGTTGAGATTGCTCGTGCGCTTGCAACCAATCCACGCTTTGTTTTATTGGATGAACCATTTGCCGGGGTTGACCCGATCGCTGTAATCGAAATTCAACGGATTGTACGCTTCCTCAAAGAGCGTGATATCGGCGTCTTAATTACCGACCACAATGTGCGTGAGACCTTAGGTATTTGCGACCACGCCTACATCATCAATCAAGGTTCTGTGCTCGCGAGCGGACGTCCTGATGAAATCATTACTAATGAGACCGTCAGACGCGTTTACCTGGGCGAACATTTCCGTATGTAAGCATTTCCAAATTGGATTAGCATGAAGCAAAGCTTACAACTTAGGACCTCACAGCACTTGGCATTGACGCCACAATTGCAGCAGTCAATTAGGCTCTTGCAATTATCAACCTTGGAACTGCATCAAGAGCTAGAAACCCTATTAATTGAAAACCCTTTACTTGAACGCGTCGATGATGCACTCGATAGCGCGGTCCGCTTGCTTGCCGACGGCACGATCAATAGCGCAACACAGCAAAGCGAGTCTGAGTTTGCCGTGTCGGAACAAAAAGGCCAAGCCGCTGAAGATCCTAGCTTAAAACTTGAGACTGGCGAAGCCAATAGTGAAATCGAAAATACTCCCGCCAACACAGAAGAAGATTGGAGCTTTGAGGATAGTCCAATCAGCGGCAATAAATCAAACGATGACGAAGATGGCCGCCCTCAGCTAGAGGCGGCGCAGATGTCATTACGTGACTACCTTTTGGAGCAAATGCGCCTAACGGTGGGTGAAGGTCGCGATCGTGCTTTGATTGAACTGGTTATCGACGCTATCGATGATAACGGGTACCTATGCGAATCACTCGAAGAAATTCATGGAAGCTTGCCAATCGATCTTTGCGTCGAAATAGAAGAGCTACAATTCGCTTTAAATATGGTGCAAAGTTTTGAACCAGAAGGAGTTGGTGCGCGCGACACAGCTGAATGCCTTGCAATTCAAATCAAACGCTTACCAAAAATCGCTTTCGTTACACGACGTTTGGCATTGCAAATTGTGGAAACGTATTTACCGCTATTTGCACAACGCGACTTTACAAAATTACGTAAATTGCTGCAATGCGACGACGAAGATTTACGGGAAGCGCAAGCCGTAATACGACAATGCAATCCCAAACCTGGGTTAGCATTTTCCGAAGGCAAATCGGATTATGTCGTCCCCGATGTCGTGGTTAAAAAAATCGGCGATGAATGGCAAGTGATGCTCAATCGCGATGTGATGCCACGCCTGCGCGTCAACCAGCTCTATGCGAATCTTATGAAGCAACAACGTGGTGATGCAAGCTTGAGCCCGCAGCTACAAGAAGCACGTTGGCTCATCAAAAACATGCGACAACGATTCGATACGATTTTGCGCGTTGCACAAGCCATAGTCGAAAGACAATATAATTTTTTCACGCATGGCGCTGTTGCAATGAGACCCCTTGTTTTACGCGAAATAGCTGATACACTAGGATTACACGAGAGCACTATTTCTCGGGTAACGACTCAAAAATA
>CALKVB010000003.1 GCA_937996605.1 uncultured Oxalobacteraceae bacterium
AAGCCTCGATGACATAGCTGGGCTGGCGAATGAGTTCTTGCTGAGAGTATCCCAACGCCACAGCCTGTTCAATCAATTTAGAACGATCCACTTCCATGTTGCTTTTCTTTGAACCCTTTCTTCACTCATATTGGCATCTCCGTGCGTTTCCCAAACGCATCAAGCACCCACTGTGACCGGCAATCCGTAGGCATCTACTTCATACATGCGTGGTCCCTTATTGGTCATAAACACTCGCTTCTTTCCCGCAGTGGGAGGCATGGAAACTACGTTTCTAGGTCGAGTGGAAGCTCCACTCGCTTTGGACGACACACTCAGGTATCGCTGGGCCCAACGCACCACCATGACCATAAGGATGATCGTCAACACAATCAGCAATGTCAATAACAACAAGGTCCACATGTTTGTTTCCACGTTGTGTATTTTTATGTTGTGATACCCCACGCGCGTCGCAACGCGATCATCCCATCGCCATGTCATGAAGTTTGGTGGTAAATCCTTCAGGAGCTTGAACTTCGAAATCTTTGCGGGTTCCTGGATCCGCCGCGTCTTTTCGGTACACCCCACGGAGCACAAACCACATGCGCATGGGACTGACTTGACCTCGCACAGTGACTTGGTCCACGGTCCACCAGCGATGTTCCCCTGGCGGTTTGTACTGGACACGCCACGTTCCGTCCTTTTTCTGCGTCATCAACAGTGGTTCGGTCATCGGCTGCGAATGCAAGTGAAACATGCCCGACTGCCCCAACGACTTGACTTGCACTTCAAAGACATCCGTCAAGAACGCCTTGTTCATGGCGTAGGGCTGATCTTCTCCTTTACGCAAACCCATGATGTCGATCCCTTGCAACTGATCATTCTTGGTATTGGCCACAAACATCACCGTGATGTCATCGCGTTGCGGAAAGAAGAAGGCTACCAGCACATTGGGCACCAATCGACGAATGCGATCCATGTTTGATTGCCACCTTCTTTTTTCTATCATGGATGTCTCAAGCGGTTCGGTTTCAAATAAGTGAAGATTAGGTCGATCGAGCGTTGACGGTGATAACGGCGCACGATGAAAGGTATCAGATACACCATACATACCAACACAAACAGTAACACTGGGACCAGCCAAGTCGCCATGGGCGACGGCGCATGATTCACTTCTTTCAGCGGGAAAGAGCCTTCCGATTCTCCCAACGATTGAACTAGAGTGGAAGGAGACTCTTCTACTCTCGGTGACGGGTCGTTCGAGTCTGACAATATCCACTCGAACAAAGGTAGTTGCTTACGTTCTCGATATGTGTTGAATAGCACTCGACACTTTTCCATAAAATCAGGGCTATACTTGATATACCTGGTTTCCATCAACTCCAATTCGATGCCTTCTTGATCCAATACTTCAGCCTTATCTATTAAATAATCCCCCAATAAAACTTCAGAGATATGAAACTTCCCGATCGGCAGATGATTTGGAAACTGTATCAAGACTTCCAGCGCTGATTTGGAGCTGAACATGATTCGATCTTCCGCGCAGTTTCCCGAACGATTGGGGGAGGTGCGCCATCCCTTGATTTGGTTGTTCGTCAACGGTTCGATGCATGAACCAAATGCAATTACATGTGGAATCATGTCGACTCGCGTCAAAATGTAGAGATCATAGGTATCAGTTTGATCACTCAGCATTCGCGCTAGTCTTCCAACGCTATGTGCCAGAGATACAATTCGAAAGGGAAGCAAATGCCATTTCGAACAAAATTGTGGCCACTGTAACTCGTCTGCCTGCTCAATATATGGAAACGGATCATAGTCGTACAAGGAGACCTTTGCATCTGCACACAACGTGCGAATATCTGCTTCCGCCATTGGAGATCCTTCAAATTCCCGAGACTGGTTGGGAACACTGAAAAACACATCGACTGAATGCCCCCCTTCCCCTTCATTTTGAATTCGCTTCCGAAATGTCTCCACATCGGTATCTAAGTACCTCACAAAGCCAAAAAATCCCAGTGCTATTTTCATGTGGTGTTTATTGTGATCATAAAGTTTCTATCGTTGGAAGTTTCTTCGAAATTCGTCAAAGGTTCGCCTTCTTGCGACACCATCTCCTCCAAAGGGTGGTCCACCATCCATAACCGACGAGCGATTGATGACGAGTTGTCCACCCAATCCACGACGCGATTTCCATCAGATGATTCGACTTGAAACACCATTTTTTTTATTGGTGGAGTTCACTTGGATTTTGAGAACTGCATTTACGTTGTTGGTTTGAGATACGTTCCCTGTAATCGCAAGCCTTCATAATAGGGCACTTTCAAGCCATGCCGATCATCTGTAGTTGGTTTGTATATGTTTTTTGCCCCAAATCGTTTCAGAAAGGGCATTACTGCATCGTACGTCAATGTCTTGGGCGTCAGATTCATTTCCCAGATGAATTCCTTGAACGCCTTGTTGAAATCACGCACAGTCAGAACAGCCGCAGCGTCGAATTCACACTTGTACTCGAGGAAAGCGGGAACAGCATTCAAATCCATCAAAAGATGTCTTTCAATGTCCCTCAACTTCCCCGGCATCTTTGAAATCTTTTCTGCTTCCCGTGTCAACGATCTATCTTGATTGGTGATGCATGGTACGCAAAAGTCATTTGCGACATGCTGAACCATGAATTCGCGACTCACTTCTCGGTCGTGATTGCAACGCATAGAAAACATGTTCATTTGGATGTTGTCACTATCATAGATTGATGGGATGCATTGCTTTCGTTGGTTTTAGAGGTATCCATGTCATTGTCTTCGCCCCGTAGTCGCAGACCTTCGTAGTAGGCCGATTTCAACCCATGTCGATCGTTGGCAGTGGGTTTTGTTACCATCAGCACTCCAGCTCGTTTCATAATGGGCATGACTGCATCATAGGTCAATGTGATGGGTTTGATGGCCCGAGATTGACAAAACATTTTGAACGCTGCATTGAAGTCACGCTGCGTTGTGACCCAATCCTTGCGAATGTCTTCCGTCGGTCCAATGTCGCACATGTCTTCGATGAACGCGTTGATGGCATTCAGCTCCATTAGGGCTCGTTTTTCTGCGTCCTTGAATCGTTGAGGCAAGGCGTGCTTGATGTTGGTGGTCTTGTACCTCTGGGCCATTTCTTGATACAACGTCACTGTCACTTTCATAAACCGGTCCGACACATCCATACACTTTTCAAAGAGATTGGGATTGGTGTCACTCACTACATGAGGATGATCCACCATGAACAAACGACGAGCCACTGAGCCTTGATTGTCGGTCCAATTCATCATTCGATTCGCAGCAAAGGCGCCAGGAATGGTCCATTTGATGGTCACAGGCGTTTTGAACTTGCGCAAGACAGAGACTTCTTCTGCCACCACCATGGATTGCCAGGTCACTTGATCCAACTGAAAATTGCTATCAATATCCAGTGCAAAATATACCAGCTTCTCGGCGATGCCTTCCAAAGCAAATGTCTTTTGTAGTGTGTTGTTCAAATGTCCCACATCACGAGCCTCGTACGTGCATGCAACGATGCGCAACATGGTGGATTTGCCTGTGCCAGCCATTCCGTAGCAGAACAAATGCACGCCCCAGTTGTCGTATTCGGCCAAAGGAAAATACAAGCGACCCAGCATGGCGTAGATGAAGCGCATATCATCCAATGTGTAGCCTTGATCGCGCAAGATTTTGGTGATGGGTTCCATTTGGATGAACATGGGATGATATTTTTCGGCCGCCTTCATGTCGGCTTCCATGCCTTCTTCATCCCAGACCTTGTCATGGTACTTGATCGCAGTCAGATTTCCCGCCATATCTGCCACCGTTTTACGGTCTTGCCCCTTTTGAAAGTAGAAGAATTCATTCAAGTCCAAGCAAAAGATTCCGTTTTGCCACGCATGGACGTAGCGATTTCGATCAAGTCTCGGCAAGTATTCGGACTTGACTTTGGTCAACATGGTGATGATATGCTGACCTGTGCCAGCCTTTTCTGTCAGGCATTCAAACCAGTAGTGATTTTCCTCAATGGGATACACACTGCCAAACACAAAGTCCGAAATGTCCGACACAAATTCAAAGGAACACGTAAAGAGACCTTCCGAATTGTAGCGAGGCTTATACAGTGAATCTCCATCTTTGCGATAATTTTCAATCAAGGCCTTCTTGTAGCAAAAGTGAAGTAGTTGCAACGGCTTTTTCATTTTACCCACATCGGCTTCTCGGAACATGCTGTCGGGGTTGATTTCCTCCAAAATGGCTCGCATAGCTGCATCGTTGCCGCGCATAATCATGCGATTCAAAGCCACACAGTCGTAGGTCATCTTCATGTGAAAGGCAATCTGGTTGAGCCGATTCAGCATTTCACGACCGTTGGGTGTCTCTTCGTCCAACATGCCTTCTTGAGTCATTTTCATCTTGAGCGAGCCAAAAATCAGCACCAGACTGTTTTGCCGTGTCTTCATATCCATGACACTGGGATACAGCGCCCGGATTCGACGGATGACGTCTTCTTCATCCTTATACTTGTAGCAGTAGAGTTGGTACAAGTATTGAAAACACATGATGCATTGGGAATTCGTGCTATCCTTGTTGATTTGCGTGCCAATCAAGGCTTCACACAGAGATTGCCAATCGCTCTGGGTGTAATTGGCCAATCGTTCCACGAATTTGGCCTCGTCTCCATCTTCTCCGAGCATCCATTCCATCAAGGCATCGTGTGGCGTGGTACGTCGGCGGACCCGGTCGCCCATAAATGTGGGTTGGATCTCCATGGTTTCCATATCGGCTTCGGGGGCATCAGCACCTTCATCAAACGCCTTGGAATCTTCATTCAACGTTTGGAACTCCGGGTCCATGCCCACATTGTCAAAGACCAAATGATCTGGGTCCATGGTGGCTTGGCGGCAATCGATTCCTTTTTTCTCAGCCAAGCTAATTTTTGGTCTCACGTTTGGAGATCGAAGAGTGATTACGGTTCGAAAAACACCATCGTGTTCGAAAGCTACCATTGAATAAAGTCAAAGAGATGTACATGTGTCAACTTGACGCCTCGATTCCCTGCGGCAATTCCAATGTTCACATCATCAAACGCACACAGGTTAACCAGCTTATCTCCTTTGATATAAGATTGTAATTCCTCGTCGTCTGAAGGAAACGGCCGGAAAAGTTTCGATTCTCTTAATAGTTTGGGAATCACATCTTTGCGCACGTAAAAAAATCCCCCTGCACAATACGTTCCCTGTTTGGAATCGATGGGATACTGTCCTAAGGTGGGAAACTTTTCTACGGTCTTTTGAATCCATGTGCACTCCTCCGCCTTTTGTTGAAAATGCGTCGATCGATAAGGCGTTTTGGCCACATGACCCCATAGTTCCAATTGAGCATTCTGCTCTGCTACTTCCACCATACGAGCCATGTTGTGCATCTCCACATCATCATCACAAAACAGAGCGCCTTTTACAGCATGCCACGTCCGATTGTGAATCAGCCGATCTTGGACGGCTTGAAACATGACGCCGACCTTGTGACACAGATTCAGGTAGTCGTCCTGCGTACGAACCCGAAGAAGACGGTCATGTTCATCCCACATCCAGTCCGTCGTAAGGGATTCATCACCCAAATAGTGATAACATGGAATTCCAAACTGTCGCTCCAATTCATACTTTTGCTCCATCCTATTTTGTCTTGCGTCTGTTTTCCAGTACTTTTTACATGTCTTCACCATCAAGATAAACTCGGGATGACTAGAGGAAATGGATCCATGAGGTGAATGGTATTGATAAGACAAAACCGATTCCAATGTCGCGCCTTCTCGAAAACGTTCTAAACCCTTTGCGCTGATTAAAACCGCACGGGCTTCTGTCCATGTTTCATACGTGTACAAACCATGAAGTTGTGTGGGTTTTGCGCCAAGGACATCACCGTCAAGAATCAGCACGTCAAATACCAATCTTTTCCAATCCAACGATGGCAGCTGGATTTCTTCCCCTGTGTAAAGAATCATGGGAATTGATTGGTTGTAGTTCGATGCCATTTCGCACATCGTCGCGTGGTTGATTCGATGTACTTTTATATACATTGGTTTGGTTGAATGGATAATTCTTGACTGGATAGTTTCATCATGATTCATGATATTCTGCCACACAACGATACTGACTAACACAGCGACCGCCACGACAATCATCAACAAGAACATCATGTTTATTTGAAACGAAGAAAAGATGTTCTGATCTGGAATAAATGGGTATGTTTTGGTTGCCCTGGATTTTAGGTGTAGTGGGCCTCATCCTATCACTAGTGCTGGCGGAACGGCATACCCCTTCGACCACTTCCAACGAATCTCGTGTGCGCCCTCAAAACGGAACGTACGAATCGTCCTACATCAACTTGGACAAAAGAACAGACCGAAAACAGCAGATCGAACAACAGTTGAGTCGGTTTTTCTCGGACGTGCCTTGCTACCGTGTACCCGGCGTGGTCGCCAAGTTTGGAGCACTGGGGTGCGCCAACGCGCAGCTGAACCAACTGAGAGATGCTCTGCGTCGTAATCAAACCGAGATGACTATCTTTCATGAAGACGATTTTGACTACGATCACGACCCGAGACCTCTGTTGAAATGGATCAACTCGTTGCGATTACGCTGGTCCGTGATTCTGTTTGCCGCGAATGAACCCAAATGTCAGCGGACCACATTTCCTCAACTGGCACGTTGTACCGACGCCCAAACCACGAGTTGTTTTATGGTACATCGCGATTATCTGCCAACTCTCATCCGCAATTTTGAAGAAAGCGTCAAGCTTCTCACCAAAGAAGGTAAGCCCAAACACGACTATTGTGTCGATATTTACTGGAAACGGCTACAAAAAGGAGATCGTTGGTACTTGGCACTCCCTCTGATGGGGCATCAAAGGGAAGATTTTTCGGATATCGCACAGACGGTGGTCCGGTATACCGATCGTAACCCAGTTGTTCTGGAAGAGCCAGTGGTGACACGTTTAGTGTTGCAAAAATCTTCCAAACGTCCTTCACGTCTGTTTAAAGGTAACTCTTCATTTTATTCGATTTGCAAAGGGAACGAGACGTGTGTAGACGAAGAAGAACACATCATTACGGTGCAAACAACAACTCAAACCATCGAAGAATGGGTGGATCAAGTGCTTCGACCGCTATGTACAGGAATCGAATGCGTTTTCGAATGATCACGGAATCTCAAAGTCAAGTTGTTTCAGCAAAGGCATGTTTTCAATTATCAAAAATCCATCTTCATCCCCAAAGTCTAACCGTTGTGCGGCAACAGACGCTTCCGCCGCATGCCAACGCTGCGCAAATCGAAGAGCGGGAATCGTTACAGCTTTGGGCACCAGCCAGCTATCCAACTCGGAGTTTTGGTAAGGGGCATGGCACGGTCGAAGTCCATGCACCAACGGCAAGTCTTTGCGTTCCAAAGCCACCACTTGCGTTCCCGGAAACTTGGTATTACTAGTCGCAGAAACCAGCTCTTCAAAACACAGATTGACCAGATATTGCGTCACTTGGGACACATCGACCGAAGCTGGACGCGAATCCGGCAATGCACTCAAGTGCAAATCATGAAACATTAGCGCGAACCCAATCGACTCACAATCAAGAGCACATCGGGATGATGCATCACACCCCATGGTTCCAAGCGTTGGCTCCAATCGTTTGGAAACTCTTGAATCGATCGAGAAATTTCGGGATGTTCCATCAAAAAGGACCACACTTTCAAGGCCAGTTCGCGGATGCAGGCTAAGGAATGCGTCACACACATCAACACGTAGACCACCGAATCTTGGTCCAGGTACGGCAAATGACGCGGAGAGACAATCTTGAGCAAATTCGCCAAATGACGGAACCAAAAATACGACGATATGTCTTCTGTCAGGTCAAAGGTACGTCGCGTCTCTGTTAAAAACTGCACGCGTGGGTCGGAATCGCTCAACCATGGCGAATGATTCTTTCCGGGGAAATTCATGCCTTCTTCCGGAATCACCAGTTGATCCCGATGGACTACATCCAGTAACGAGCTCACCTCCACTTCCATGAAATCACCATAAGCCTCCAAAAAGATTTTCACCCGTTCCAACACGGATTTCTGTGCAGGCAGAGTCATCGAAGGAGCAGGTTCAGGCACTTGGTCCATCGCCTCCATCAATACCGCCTCGGATGGGAATGACGATTGATGCGAATCGCGCTTGGAAAGCAGCGAGGCATTCAACGCTCGCAACTGCTGCACTTCGGCTTGTAGTCGTTCGTTCTCGTCCAACAAATCCTTTCCAATACATTGGACCAACCGTTCATTCAATGCGATCAACTCTGCGTTTTTCCGCTCTAACAACTCAATGTCCGCTGCATGGTCCAAAGGACGCATGTAAAAGTTACAGTCCAACGAAGAAGCATCGAATTCGATAAAGTCTTTTCGTTCCGCTCCGTCCATTGGAAATATGAACACACTAAAAATACCCTTCGCCATGTACATACATCATTTTTTATCTTTGAATTTTGGGCAAAGTCTTGTTGGGATTGAGCGGACCTATTTTATACGTCTTTTGAGTCTCTGTGGCACTGATCGAAGCAATGGTAATGCCAAGAATACACAAAATGAAAAAGAAAACACCGCTGCCTATCAAAACTGTTTTTTGCCGGGAAGTCATCCGTTCAAGCATGGTTTATTTGGGTCACTCTTTCCGTTCACCACGCAAACGAAGAGCCATTCGCATATCCCGAGGATTAATAGTCACACGTTTGGCATGAATCGCAGACAATTGTGTGTCGTCAAACAAATGAACCAAATAGGCTTCCGCTGCTTCTTGAAGTGTTAACAAGGCCAACGATTGGAATCTCACATCCTTTTGAAAGTCTTGTGCAATCTCTCGAACCAGGCGTTGAAAGGGTAAGCGTCGAAGTAAATGATTGGTTCCTTTCTGCATCTTTCGAATTTGACGCAACGCCACCGTGCCTGGACGATAACGAAACGGTTTTTTAATTCCTCCTGTATTGGAGGGAGATTTGCGAGCGGCTTTGGTGGCCAGATTCTTGCGAGGAGCTTTGCCCCCTGTAGCCATTCGATGAGTCAATTTGGTGCGAGCCATCTTCGAAGAATGACATTTTATTGTTCACAAGTTTACAGCTGTGCTCCACTGCACACGTGGAGAAAAAATGAACGCATGGGGTGGATTTCAACCCAGCCGAAATCAGCATACCATCAACGACGTGGAAACCGACACCGATGAAAACGCTTGAACCGCGAGTGGGTAACGCGCCCTATACTGCTCCACACTCTCATCGTTTCTCTTGAAACAATCGAGAAATAGTCGATCCGCGTCATCGGAAAGGGACTCCAACGCTTCACGTTCTTCCGGCGTGGGTTGCTTGTGTGTTTGAAGGATGCGCAGCCCGTGCATCACTTTGGGAGAAAAGTTTGAGATTCCATAGGTCGAATACGACCGGACTAGCTTGGGCGGGTCCATACTAAGGGAAGAAGGGGAGGCATGACGCAAGTAATCCTCGATTGTGGCATACATGTTTGTTTTGAGTCCCATCCGTTTGAGAAAGTGAGGCATACGCAAAGGCTGTTTCATGAAACTGTCACTCACAGTCGAGAAATTTCTCATTCGATTTTTCCTTGCCACATATACGCGACAAGCACGGTGATGAACAGGAAAAACGCAGTGAGACTGACCGTGAAAGCCAAACGTTTCGGAATGTCATCCGGTGTCAACACCGTCAGTGATTGGGTAATCGAATCTCGAATGCTGAGAGCCGTTAAAAGTGAGAAAGCGCTAAGCAAAGTCTTTACCAACAAGGAGGACACTGGCTCTTCATGCAATGGACCGTAATCATTGGGAATCGTCATCCACCTCTTTGTTACTCTCGGTCACCGCGATTTTAGCACCACCGTGGCGACGGACTTTTCGCACCAGCTCAGCCCAAGCATGGGCAGGATAGTCGGGTTTTCGCTGAGTCCAAGTCGCCATCAGCTTTTGTCGATGTTCGCGCCATGCCTTGGGTTGCAGCAGTTGCATGCTTCGTTGCCACGATTCTTCAGGCAAAGCTATCGCCGCGACTGGCATGGCATACAATTCGACAATCAAATCACGCTCTTCTTTGGTGTCGGGAATCATTTCCTCGGATCCATACAACTGATGGCGCTCATAGGCTCTCAACAACGCGGGCTCCCGCTTCAACAGGGCCACATCGTACGGGAAGTCCTGACGAATCTCTTTGGACTGTAGAATGGGCACCACGTCTCGAGTACACTTTTTCAAACACTCCATCTTTTCCGGATGATTCTTGAGACGTTCGCAAATCAACGTGCATTGGCGAGAATGATGATCGCCCAAGGAGGAAGTGGTGATGGTTTGGTTCCGAAACTGCTCCAACTTTTCGGCCAAGGCGTTCCATGCTTCGTCGATCATGCGCACTTCGTCTTCAATATGCATGCGATTCATAGGGCTTTTCTTATGTGTAGCTGATGGAAAGAAACTCACTATGGACCAAACTCATGCCCTACTAGTGGCAGCTTTGGTGCTGATTTCTGTATTGCTGGCCATTGCCATTGTCATGTACAAGAGCATCAAGAGGTTGACCCACATGCAACGCATCATCGAAGCTCCACCCTCGTTGCAGTTGCGCGAAATCGACCCCTCCTTCATTCGTCCTTGGGCATAATTACTTCACGCCTGCGAATACGTCATCACTTGCCATGACGTTGGAAGCAATCACAGTTTCGGCTGGCGATCGATTTTTCTTGTATACAGATTGAGTATAGACATCATCGGCTGCCTGAATGCGAGGAATGGCGAAAAAGTATACCACCCCACCTCCCACTGCCAAAATCAACGCCACAATAGCCATAATGCCAAACGTGTTGAGTTGCGGTTGTTCGACAGAGCCGAACCTCACAGCCATGAGCAGGGAGGACAAGACAATCACTAAAATCACCATCACCAGACCCACACCAGCACTGGCGTAGCCCCAGTTCCGCATCTGTAACTCACCGGCACCCATGACTTTCTTTGGGTGCGCGCTCCCACAAGTTCTGTTCATACTCGTCAAAGTCATACTCGTCAATCCACAAGTGAAATTCCATCAACCACAAGGCTTCCATTTCCAATTGATTCAACTCCTTGGTCGATATCCCGCCCACTTTGGCAAAATACGCATTGTCGGGCATGTCGTCCAAATGAAACTTGGCGGCTAACATGGCACACGTCAGTACCAATCGATGGGCGCTCAAAGAACAAAGTAGCTTTGCGGATAACTGATCCACGTAGATGAAGGCCAGAATCCAGCATTGGTTGGACAAGTCCAAGTACTGCTGCAACCGATGTAAGTATTCGGCCAAGGAAATGCTAGGCAGAATACAAGCGTGAAACTTGCTGATCGGCATACTTTCATTGGATACGTCGCGACAAAAGTCCTCCAATACAGAGGCAATCGATTCAATCAATACAAAACAGGACTCTATTTCGTCCATTTTTTATTTTGCGCACAGGACATCAAACCATCCCCGTTCACTCCAATCCTCCTCAGATCTCAAACTCTTATTCCTGAAACAAACCATGGATGAACGATTAGAACGGCGCAAATTAGAGTTCAAAAGCTCACTCGATACCAACGATTCTCGTCGAAAACGAGAAGATGAATCGTTTAGTCTGCGTAAAAAGAATCGCGATGAACAGTATGCCAAACGTCGATTTCAATCCGACCAAGCCGGAACACCAGTGAACCCGTTTTCTCAAGATACGGACGATACGGTGTTGGCCCGTTGTGTGCAGCAATTGACATCCAATGACGTGGATGCCAAGCTCAAGGCGGTCGTATCGCTGCGCGAAATGACCTGCCGAGAATACCAACCGCCCATTGGCAAAATCATCGCTTCTGGTTGCGTGCCCTTAGTGGTCCAAACCTTGCAGATTCCTAACGAAAAGATTCATTACGAAGCCACGTGGTTCTTTACCAACATGGCCACAGGCGAGACTCAGCACGTACAAGTGGTGGTGGCCAGTGGTTGCGTGCCTTACTTTTTCCACATGCTGCAAACTCAAAAAGAAGAGTATGTGAACCAAGCTGCATGGGCTCTGGGAAACATTGCCGGAGATTGTATTCCCTTTCGCGACCAATTACTAGCGGCTGGAGCGCTGCATCTCCTGCTGCCCTATTGTCGACCCCAAGTGAACGTGACCTTGTTGCGCACCATTGTGTGGACCATCTCCAACATGTTTCGCGGCAAACCTCATGTGCCAGTCGATTTTGTACGCATGGCACTGCCCCCTTTGACTCAAGTACTCACAGTTTGCCTCGATCAAGAAGTACTGACCGACATTTGCTGGGCCATCAGCTACGCCAGCGACGAGGAAAAGAATGAGGGTCGTATTCAAGCCGTAATCGCTGCAGGAGCCGTGCCCAAACTGGTGGAACTCTTGGAATCCAAGCATCCCTCCATTCAAACTCCAGCCCTTCGCGCCATCGGCAATGTGGTGACTGGTGATGATCTTGAGACCCAAGTGGCTCTTTCCAATCAGGTGGTTCCGCGACTCGTCAAGCTGCTTCAGCATGAAAAGACCAACATCAAACGAGAGGCATGCTGGACTCTTTCCAACATCATGGCTGGCAATTGCGACCAAATTCAACACGTGCTGGATGCTAATGCTGTGCCCATCATTATCGAAATGATTCGCAATGCTCCGTCCATCGTCAAACTAGAAGCGGCGTGGTCCATTTCCAATGCGTGCACCAACGGAACTCCGGCGCAAATCAGGTATCTGGTGGAACAAGGCTCTGTACCTGTCATGTGTGAATTGCTTGCGCAGCAAAATACCAAACTCATCACGCTAGCCATGGAGGCCATTCATCGGATGCTCAAAGTGGGTCAACATTCCGCAGATGAACGTGGCGAGAACAACAAGATTTGTGTATTTGTCGAACAATGTGGTGGCTTCGACAAGCTGGAACATTTGCAACAACACGACCATGACTACATTCGAGGTCTGGCCATGCGCTTGATTGCTGAATATTGGCCCAAAGCTGTGGATGAGGATTTCTTTGCACCTCGTGAAATCGACTATGATTCTCAATAGATAAAATTATGACCCTTTGACCCGAAAAATTCGATGTGGCTTTTGGCCACGATCCGATCAAAATTGGTTTTTTTTGTACACTCTGGTCGTGTCATATGAATCATATGGACATCGGCGATGGCAGATTCCGGCAGCGTTCGTTCGCTGGGAGCGAACAAAACGATGAAATTCTCGGCTAAATCTGGAACCTTTATCTGTATCGAAGATCGGAGTGTTATTTTTATCGAGAAAGAAAGTTTGCGGTGTACTTGTTCACCGTTTAAAAATGGTCGTTTTTGCTTGCACTTACATGCTGTCTGGAACAGCCGCGAGTCGTTTGTACATATTCTTGATTGGGAAAAAGTGCAGTTCGCGCTTTTGAAATTGCAACAAGAGCGCGCTCCCTCGAAGTTTTCATTTACAGGTTTTATGGTTCAGTTTCATTCCTACTTCAATGTCGCACATATCAAAGACTGATGTTTGTGAAACCAGCTTCATCGGATGAAATTGGAACGAAGCGACGTTTTCAGGAGTTGGACGACATTCCCCTAGATACTGAACAGGTTGTTCCGAACGCTGATGGTGCGTATGTTTGATCATCTTCGGCATCTATCTACTCGACTCGTTAACCTCGGTGTTGCAGCGAACACGACCGAAACAAAAGACGTAGTGATGTCAGATACTCAATCGACCAGCGACGTTGACTCAATGGGAGACGCAGACGAGGATTTGAAGCAACAGGACATCGTTCGAAACTGGAGGCAAAAAAGCGACTTCCCTCATTTGAAGGAGGTAACATTTGAACAGTATCAAGAGATGGCGTACGACAATCCTACTCGTCAATCATTGACATCCACGGATATTTTTATTCTTCGTCTCGACTTTCTACAGCGACAAAATATCTCCAAAGATCAGCTTGCAAAAATGCTGGGTTGAAATGTCCAGTCATGCTTGAACCCCGGCCTTCATGTTGATGTAGTGGCGTATCGTTCTCAAATAATCCTTTCTGGCTTGTTGTGGCAGCGCTTCAATATACTGTAGAATTCGAAACGATTGCCCCGTTGCATCTTGTACAGTAGAAAAATACGGATCCTCGTCACTATAACCATGATTCACCTTGATATATCTCAAATCTAGAACTCCTTGACGAGAGTAGCTCATAACCTTGACGAAGAACGCACCGCGCAATACGTCGTTTACGTTCCCGTCCATTTGTCCGTTCGAACTCATCGGAGAAACCCATTTCAACGCTTGCTTTCCCGCCTTGATCGCTGGATGTTCACCTCTGCATTTGTTGTCCCCCTCATCGGGCCAAACAGCAGCATACACAACGTATGGTTCCATGTCTGAGACTCCTTTGTAATGACTCATATTGCATGCGCGCAAAGCCAACGGCCTACCAAAGACACCAAAATTTCCCGAAATTCACGGCTCAGTGATCAGCCCTCGGATTTAGGGTTGGCGACTCCAAATCAACATTTTGGATCGTCGCCAGGAATGATTCCTTGCACCATGCATGTATCGTCTTGACAACCCCAGAATCGGCGACAACAGGTGTTGCTCTTTCCATACGGACCTTCGGTGGTTGGAGTGCCCGTGGTCCAATTGCCCCACCCTAGGCGCTCGGTTTGCAACCAAGGCTGGGAATCCCACGAAAATACCTCGGGTAAGAAGGGTACACCTCGGCCAGTGGCATCATTAGCAAAACAGCCGAAACGAATCCATGTGGCAGGCCGATGATAGAAACCATGAGCGCCTCGAGCACAATAGATGACCAAACGTTTACGCCCATTCAACCAGCGCCATTCACAATCACGGGCCGATTTCCAATAGCCATCTCGCATTCGATGAGACGAAAAGTAGACTTTTTCAGTCGCCAGAGTTCGACGATGGACCAACAGTGTCACATGCTCCCAATCCGCTTGATGTGCACCGATGCCGCACCAATAACCGCCATTGAAGCCAAACAAGAAGTAAAAATCCACCAACACCGTATCCAACGCAAAGTTGCGTAGGCGAATGTAACACACCGGAGGCAAAGACTTTCGCTCCTCCGTGGTCCAATCGGCTTCGTTCACCAAAGTCATCTCCGCTCTATCGGGAGCCTGTAAAGACTGGATTTCCACTGGAAAATCTCGACCAGAACGATCAATCAACCGACTTTCCTTGAGATAATCTTCAATAGCGATCGGAGTCCATTTTTCGTCCGGGTGCAACACTACAAACGGCACCAGCTCGGCATATCGTCTCCAATCCGCCATTTATTGTACGCTATTCAAAAAAACATATGTTTTGCCGTTTGATGCAAGAGAACGCGCGTACCGAAAGCCTTTGGAATCAAGAGGATCGAGTCGTAGTCATCTATGTGTCAATACATGAACGAAACTTGGTATCTCGTGTCATGTGCGTGCCCAAACGAGAAATTCCCGAAGTGTTTTACGAGTCGCCACAGCTGAAACCCGAAGATGAGGCGCTTTTGGAACGGTGGTGGACATTGTATGCTTATGCAACCCGAACCAACTCGGGTTCCTTGTATCTGGACATTTTACGGCCGCGTTCCTTAAAACATGATCGCGTGTTACTTCTTCAAAAACAACCGGATGCCGAAAGCTGTTGGATGTTGGTGTGAACCTTTGATCATCGTCGGATGTGCAGCACGGATTTAGAGTGGTGGCGATTTGGAGGGAACGTCAGCCGCGTAAAGTTCCATCCGCTATCATGTCTTTTCACACCGAAACTCATAACACGAACCAAGAATTGAATGCTGGACTGCAATCCAACAGTGATTTTGTACATACTGTGGTAGATCACGAAATCGAAAAAAAGGTAGAGCGCAATGCAAGAACGACTTTTCTACTTTTTGCCGTGTTGACAAGGTTTGTGTTTTGTAGAATGATTCCGTACATATCGTTTGGAATGTAAATCTTCTTACCTTAGCCGAAAAACAGCGCAAAATCATTGGACATCATGCTGAAGAGCTGTTACGGGGACTGCTTGAGCGGCCATTCTTGGACAGCCGCTTTTCCCGAGAGTACAAACGGCTTCCATCACCCGACAATGCGCCAGTTTTTGCATTCGGCAAACATTACAAGAAGACACAATATCGGGTACACATACATGTGGATCCAAGCACCGGTCTTGCGTCGGTGCTTGCCATCTTCACTCACAATCATCACGAAAGGAACTATCGTAAGTACATCAATTTTCGTCCCCCTGTGCATTCTCCTTTGCCGTTGCACGTACCCGAGTCGAAAGAGGATTCAAACTCTGCTGTCTGTCTTCCACCAATCGATCCTAACCTCATACTACCATCAACGATACAAGGAAAGGTCGACATCGGCAGCAACTCTCAAAATTCATCGATATGTAACGGCGTGTCAGATGCTTATGCATCAACAGTCAAGGAGACGGAGAATGCGGTCCCTGGGCTGAGTGTCTCTGATGTTTCTACTCTTTCAGACCGTGAAAACCCTGAAAAGATATGGTGGGATTGAAAAGCGTGTTGGTGTCTTAAGCGCGTAACGTTTGCTGTTTATGGTCAAGTTTGTAAGTGGCACTACAATACTTTACCCCGAAAACATGTCTAAAAACAACAAGCCTTTAAGTGCGCTGTTTGGGAACAAAAGGAACCGGCGTGCCCCAATTAGAGTCTTCAGACGATTGTAAAATATCCAGCTCCTTCAACGTGTCTGCGTACTCTTTACCGTACACGCGTTCAATGTCTGTTTCATGCGTTACATCGGGCTCTTCTTCAGAGCTATCGTCTGTTTGCGCAACCACTCCTTGTGGACAGGTAAAGGGCATGGCAGCGCTTCCACTTTGACTTCGTTGCATGGTAGTGACGTGATAGTCCAAGGCCTCAAAAGAAGTAAAAGACAGCGGTGTGCATGGACTATCGTTGGAGAGAGTTGTTGTGTCCAAAGCAGCCGAATGGCAGATCGAAACAGCGTTCCTTGAAACCAAGCTTGTAGTAGAACATGAGGACTGGGTCGATAGGGTGGGAGAGGCTTCGGAGGGCGAAGGTTGGCAAAAACCTTTGGTTTTTGTAGATACACATGTGTCGGGGAGTAGCACATCTACTGGTCGAACTGGGAACAGCGGTATCGAAGCCATTTCGACAAGAGATGACACAGAAATGTTGTCGGTGTCACCCCAGACGAATGAAAAATGATGGCATGGTTTTCATTATCCGCGGCTCAAAATCGTTAGGCTGATCGTTCTTTGACTGCTCTGCAACCTCCTCAAATGTCAAGCAGAAATCACACGAAATTTTTTGTCATGATCAAAATACGCATCATAGCTCAGTGGAAATAGGTTATGATCATGCATCAAAAAGTTTCAAAGGTGTCCATATTACAACTATGATCACCACTTCATTGAAACAACATTCCCACGGGATGACTTGGGTTGAATGTCAATACACCGGTCGGATTCGTTTGGTACCGATTGGTCAACAACGTCTTGGCCATAGAAATGTATTCGTCCTTGTCTCGATACAAAAATGAATGCCCCGAAAATGTCAACCCTTTCAAAATATGAATCACGCTGCCGACCGAGGGCTGTGAACTGTCCTTTGTCAGAGTTCGTGAAGACTTGGCATAGACGTAGATTCCATTGGTACTCTTGTCCACCTGATTGGTCAATAACACCAAATCCTGATCCTGCAAGGCCACTCCGTCCACTGAAGTCACAGTCAAAGGCACGGCAGCAATCGCGACCAGTGTTGCTGTGAACATGGAAGGGTTCAAAAATCGATTCACGTCGAGAATCCTACGAATTTCGCTTTCTGCTCTGGAATCGTTTTGTAAAAAATGCAAAATCCTTCGATCTGTGGCGCTTTGAGAGGTTTGCACAAACACTACTGTCAATACAATCCCTAGTAATGCCAAAGCAGTGATCACAGTCCAAAGCATGAATTTATTTGGGTTCGGCGCAAACAAAACTCCTTCACTTTCCAGCAGGAAGAGCACGCTTCTTGGCACTTGGGTCGGACGGAGTCGCAGCAGCAGAAGAAGCTGCTGCAGCAGGGGCCGAAGCTTCAGGGGCTTCTTGAGTGAGAGTACGCTTCTTGGAAGTCACGGGCTGAGCGATCTGCTCCTCGTCCACCACCAACTTTCGTGCCACCCACGTCATCTTGATGGTACCATCCTTGACCACGGCCTTCTCGAGCTGCAGAATCACTTCCGAGTACTTCTTGTTCATCAAGGCCGTCATCCACTCAAACGACTGGTAGTTGAAAAAGGGCTTTCCATTCTTGTCCTCCACGGGGCACAGATTCGGGTCAATCAGCAGCTGGCCCTTGGAGGTCTTGGTGGTGGGAAGAATAAACTGAATCGACAAGTAACGACCCTTGCTCATATCATTCTCATCCTTGGCCTTACCTCGTTTGATCAAGCCAGAAAAATTGTTGATGTTGAGCTGATTGACATCCGACAAAATTTCCAGCAAAGTGGTTCCCTTAAGACACTTGAGCTTGTGGTCAAACACCAAGCGGCGCAGGGCATCGTCATAGGCTTGATGCTCCGCAATCTTTTTCTCCTCGTACAAATCCAACTGCATCAGCACTGTTTTGCCGTCCTTGGTGGGCTGGGGACCAAAACGACTGCTCATGTTGGCCAACGTTGCCATAAAGTTAGTGGTTCCATCGCCCATCTTGATATGAAACAAAGTTTGACTTCCCTGGGGCACCTTGCTGTTACCTCCACCCCATGTGCGCTTCTGCAAATCCGTGACTTGCAACGAGTTGAAGGGGGTTTCAGAAAAATAATTGACTTCGACGACAGACATATTGAAAAGTTTTCTTTCCTTTTTTCAAAGAGGAATTCAGAAACATGGTCTTCCCAAACGCACCCCACCCCACCTATCCACAATTCGGTGAAACCATAGTGAAGTGAAAGTTTCGTCCGCTTTTCTGAAACCATACTCAAACAAATGCAGTGGACTGTCGTTGCAGGGGTATCATTGCTGGGTGTAGGAGTAGCTGGAATCACGGTGATCTCTCTTCTTGCCACCGGCGTCATTCGCAATCGAGTTCATCGACCCCCTTTAGCACCACCACCAAAAGTCACACCATCATGAGCTTTGCTCCACCTCCCCTCACCGTCATCGGTCTTATGGGCCGAGTCACCAACGCCAAGGGCGATTTTGTCGGCGTCAAACACGCGGGCAAAGACACGGTTGCAACCATGATTCGCCAAGCCTTGGAACCTTTTTACGAATGCCACACCTTGAGCTTTGCCCAACCGTTGAAGCAAATGGTGTGCCAAATGTATGGACTAGGGGATCCCAAAGACATGGAAGATTGCAAAGAACAAACCATCATGATTCATCACGGAACTTCATGGACCTATCGGCGCCTTTTAGAAGTCATCGGTACCAACGTGGTGCGTCAACGTCTTGGCATGGAATCGTTGTGGATCGAAAAGCTGATGGAAAAAATCTCCCAACTCAAAGCCCATCCGCTGGATATGATGTTGGGCACCATACATCATGACATTCGCGATTTCGATCGAGACCGTCTATTCAAAGACTTGAAAACGGCTTGCGAAGCAGAGGAGATTCCTATGCCTTCCCAAAAGCCCATTGTGATTCTAGTTACGGATGTCCGTATGCCACTCGAGTATCATTCCCTGCGACGATTCCGCCACAATCACATGTTGCAAGTGCATCGAATCATGCCCAACGTGCCTTCACCCACCGATTTCCATTCTTCCAATCAATCCTATGTGGATATGATTCCCGATCAAGTGATTGAAAATGTGTCCTCTTTGGATGATTTGGAACACCATGTGCAAGAATTTGTGCAACGCGTTTTCTCTTTCCCCTCTTGTGATTGAAACACAAATAAACCATATGTCTGAACCCATTCAATTACCAATCAAACATGAACGACCAGATGAAGACATTGCTGCACACACATCCATTTGGAAGCAAATTCTTTTCCCTGACGATGGAGATCAACTCAGTGATTTATTGAATCGCTCCTTGCAACCCAGTACCGCTTGTATTTTGCAAAATGAAGAGACGATGGAGCGTTTACCGAAACGAGCCCGGGTGGCTTTCGAATTGACTGACCAGCAAAAGCAAGCCATCGCCCGGTTGATCGATTCGAGTCAGAGCCGAAAGGTTCCTGTGGGACGAAAGCCCTCTGGCAAAATCAAGATGCCGCCCCGACTCGAGTCCAAAGAAGTCAAAGTGGCGGAAGTCGTCACCGAACTCGGTCCACCCAATGCCTTGGGGCTACGATTGGCGGCCGGCATTCAGTTGCACCCCTTCCAGGAAAACATCATTCGCTTTTGTGTGGAAGTCGAAGCAGGTCGAATTCCCCAGCCGCACTGGCCCAATCACATTCGAGGCTGCTTATTGGCTGTGCAAGCCGGACTGGGCAAAACCGCATGTATGGCCTCGCTCACTCTGGGCACCCGCGATGAACAACGAGCTTCAGGAGGATTACCCACTCTCTACGTATGTCCCAAAAACTTGCTGGGACAAGTGCGCGACGACTTTATCAAATTCGTGGGAAATCAACAACTAAAAATCATCGTGCTTCACGAAGACTATTTGGGCGTGGGATTTCGACGCTTTTCTGAACAAGACGCCAAGCAGTACGATGTCATTATCACCAACTATGATAGCATTGTCAGTCTCGTCGCGCCACGCAAATCGGAACCCGGACATCGCTCGTGGGTGTTGCAGCCTTGGTTCCGAATCATCGTCGATGAATGCCATGAAATCCGCGAACCGAAACGCAAACGCTACCAAGTGTTTATGCAATTGCAATCGCCGCGTCGCATCGGTATGTCGGGCACTCCCATTTTCAATGGATTCAACGATTTGTTGGCACAACTCATTTGGACAGGATGTAGTATTCCCATTCCTACCGTGAGCAAAACTCGAGGCTACAAGGCCAAAGACTTGCAAAATTTGGGATTGTACCAAAGAATCTTTTTCTTGCAGCACAAGGATGTACCCATCCTGAAACTTCCACCCAAAACGGTCGAACGAATCAACTTTCATTTGTCGGGAAACGAGTTGGTGCTCCATGAGTACTATTTCAAAAAGGCCAAGTTTATGCTGGAAGACTTGAATCGCATCAACGAAAGTCGACAAAAACGCGGCAAGAAAGTAGGACAAGTGCAAGGCGCCATCTTTCGAGGACTGCAAATCTGCACCGCGCCTTTCTTGGTGACCAATGCCGCCAAAGCCGATGCCAGTGACGATGATCTGCTTCAAATGGAACCCGAAGAAGTTTTCCCCGACAATATGGCATTGAACCAATGGATATCCCAACGCCACGGCGAAGCGGGGACCAAATCCAGTAAACTGACCAAATTTGTGGAAATTATGCGACAGATCAAATCATCGTATCCGGACAAAAAGGTAGTCATCTTTGCCAACTATGCCGCATCCATTCGACTGGCGGAAGAAGCCATGAAGCAAGCCGATCCTGAGTTTGTCAACGAGAGTATTTCGGTGACAGGGGCATGCCGGTCTTCCAAAAGTAGAAACGATGCCTACAATGAGTTTCGCACCAATTCCAAAATCCGCTTCTTATTTATGACGTTAAGCTTGGGTTCGGTGGGATTAAATTTGTCGGAAGCTTCCATCGTTATCATGTTGGAAATATGGTACAGCTACTCGGCCTTGCATCAAGCCGAGTGCCGCATTCATCGTATTGGTCAAACCCAACCCGTACATGTCATTTATATGGTGGCCAATAATTCGATTGAAGAACGAGTGTACAACATTTCCATGGGCAAGAAAAAGATGGCCGAAGATTTATTTGCGCCCCAAGTGACGGTTCTCAACACAGGAATCATGGAGTCACTCTTAGGAGATGAGAAAGAAGAGAAGACCGAACCGTGATCAATACACCAAAAGATTCGTAACATTCATTTTCCATGCACATACTTCAGAGAACTCTGTCACCAATCCTTGTGCCCCAGGTGATTGATCCGTGGTTAATAATCGCACATTGTAGTCCAGTGGTAGGATCGAAAGAGGCTTGAAATATTTAGGCATGGAAGCCGGTTTCCATAATTTCCATCGTTTGTTCAGTTTGTCCACGTCTGCAAACTCTGTAACCGAACAAAACCCAGCGTCCCGCAATTTACACAGCCTCAACCCCTTGGCAGTGGCACTAATATACGATACGCCTGTCATCCAAGCGAACAATCCATCCAGCGTTGCGAGCACCCGCTCTCCATTATACAGAACTTTGCGTGCAGACATGTCAAACTTGCTGATCAGCTGAGCGGCATTGGGGTGCCCGGTCATAATGATTTGGAATGTGAAATCCAAGTCATCCACCATGATGTCTACCACCGCGTCGCATTTTCTCTTCCAATACACTCTTTTCCCTGGCATACGTTCTGAGATAAAGTCTTTCAGGGCAAGTACCATTCGTTGATAGGTGCTTTGCACTTCAGTCGGTTGAGACAACACAAACAAATCAATGTCTCTGCCTTGAAAAGATCTAGCAGGTTCTCCAAATCTTGAAGACAAACAGTAAGCCACGGCACCGCCGGTGATAACCAAGATGCCTTCTCGAATCAGAGATCGAATGGCAGGAAAATCACATAATCCATGCGAAAGGTGGTCAAAACGTTGGCGAAACTCTGCAAGTTGAACTGGACCAGATTCCAAGGGAAGCAATGGCTCAATCGCCGTGCGTGCAAAGGGGTGAAATAGATCATCCGCAGAAAAAAGCTGTTGAAATGGCAAAAAAGTGTGAATATCCAGCAAATCCTTGACATCAATTCTGAACATGCCGTCTGTGCCAACCGGAAAAAACTTGGGCAAAGAAGTGCCTTCGCGTTCCATCGATGGATATATCAAAGGTAAGACATGGACCATAGTAGATGTGGGTACTTGTTTGCCAATTTCTTCATAAAGTTGAAACACTGCAGATGCACAATGTAACTTGTCAGTCCAGTACATGAAGTCACTGACAGCGAGCTTGACGGGTTGACTTTGGCTTCGAGAAGGC
Organism: uncultured Oxalobacteraceae bacterium; assembly: GCA_937996605.1. Classification (GTDB taxonomy): domain Bacteria; phylum Pseudomonadota; class Gammaproteobacteria; order Burkholderiales; family Burkholderiaceae_D; genus Undibacterium. The sequence continues at coordinate 23,068 of CALKVB010000003.1, forward strand.
TTGGTTGTGAGAAACAACTCGAAACAGCGAACAGCATCCATGATTTCCGATACAGATGGAACTCCGTCGTGTGCCATGTTGGCAAACTCCTCGATCCAAGGCTTCAAAGAAAACCCAAAGTACATGAGAGTGTGAAGGTAGTCATACATCATGGAATAAGGTAAACTTGGCGTCGGCGGAAACACCTTGCGCCACACCATTTCGGGAACGTTTGCCAACGCTGGCAATTCAACTTCCTTGGATTCTGTATCATCTCCCAAAAACACACAAACGGCCGCCTGCTCCGATTTGAGTGCCTCGAATTTACGCTTCCCTGCTTTCACCACAATCAAATTTTGTTCTTCCATTGTGTTGAGGTGTTTTACTCATGAACAAATAGGAACATTCATTTGGTTTTAAAAGTGCTGACGCACTTGCAAACAAGATCTTCGATCTTTCAGACTTGCACTGCAAACACTTTGACATATTTTCCGTCCCATGTAGCCTTGAACCCGCAAAGTTCGATAAAGGCGGCAATGTCTTCCTTGGGCGTAAAGGTGTGTGTGTGTGAACAACGACAACGAAAGGTTTCCGCGTAGTTGATGTGAATGCGGCGCTTTCCGGTAAAGACGTCGGTGAAATAATCTACTTGCTGCTGCACAAACTCCTCCGATTTGTCGCCAAACCAACCATGTATGAATTTCCCATCGATCAACGCTTTGACGATACGTCGTGCAAGTTCCGACTGAATGTTTGGTTTTCTGTCGCGATTTCGATTGCGCTGGACGATCAGTCTGAAAGCTTATCAACCAAAATAAAAAGACGGTTTCAAAGAACTGTCCTTACTTCGGCAGCTGCGGAGACGCGGAGAAAGCGGTCGAAGATCTTTTAGAAAACATGACCACTGTAGTTCGCATTCAACGCAAGAACGGAAAGGTGGTTCAAGACTATGATGTGTATATCGGCAGACGATGCGAACAAGGCGGATGGAATCTACCTCAGAGCAAATGGGCCAATCCTTTTCCAGTGGAACCACCTCGAACTTCAGAACAACAGCAAGCAGCCGTGGACAAATATCGTGCTTGGATCCACACGCAACCACAGCTCTTAAAGGACCTTTTGGAACTCAAGGGGAAACGTTTAGGCTGTTGGTGCAAACCTTTACCTTGCCATGGAGACGTTTTGGCCGAGTTGGCAAATGATCAGAATTCTGTCGTTGTTTCTTCCCACTTGGTTGCCGATTGAGAAGCGATTCGGATGACGCGATACATGACAAACACCAGAATAAATCCTACAATGACACCCAATACCACTAGAACCGCAATCAACACCTTTCCCACCACACTGTCCAAGGTTTGTGACATTATTACGCCTGATCGGCCCACCATCTCCCCCAATTCGCTCAACGACGTTTGTGATTGCGCCACACTGGCCACATAGTCTGCAAATTCTGCCGAAATCTGGTTTTGAGCCACTTGAGCAGTGGATATAAACTCACTCACAACACTGATCGCCGACTTTTGCAAAAGACCGTCTCCGTTGAATGAACCTGTCGAATCCAAACGAATCGTTTGTGATTGCGACAATTGTGATACAAGACGATCTTGAAAGTCTTCATTCATGTTGGTAGTAAGCTGGTTGACCAAAGTGTTGGTAATCGTTCCCAGATCCTTATTGCCCAATGCCTCTGACACCCCCGAAAGAATATGCTGATTGTTATTCAACTCTGTGGCCAAGTTTGCTCCGAGATCGGCCTTGAATGAATCGCTGGTGATTAAGGTAGATTGGCATTGATCAAAACTTTGGATGACCGACTCTTGGGTGGCATTGACCAGAGAACAGGCTTTGCAAAAACTGATCCCACAACTTTCCAGTCTTTGCACCATCTGATTGTACTCCTGATCAATTGGCAACCGAACCTTCACTTCGCCTCGCTTCCATTCACTCAATTCGTATTGATGTTGATCGATGATACCTTGGAATACATTCTGCATACATTGCGAGCATGCAGCGTTGGACTCATACACTCCCGAGGGCTGGCACTTGAGTTCAATGAGCTGCAACGAGGTGTTACTCGTCGTACACGCAAGCATTCGCTGTACAATCGTGTTGCTAATAATGTCATTGGTGGAGTTCAACAACAGTTCCCGAGTGGGTTTGCCACAAGAACTGCCCGCCAAGGCCAGCCCCGCTCCACCCGTAAAGACACCCAAAGCCGTGTTCTTGGCTTGACAGGCACCCATGGATTGTTTCTTTGTGCGTTTGGTTTCCCAAATGCATCTCTCTTAGACATGAGAAAACAAATAAAAGAAGATAGCAACATGGAAGCTGTAACTCTCCCGAAGCCAAAGCCTATGCCACGCATTTGGATGTTTGAATACGATCAAGGCAAGTATCTCATGGTGCAAGGCTACAACGTTCGTCATGCACGCAACCGATTGCACATGGCGTGGGAGCAAAAAGAAGACATGTTGGAATTGAGCTTTAATGATGATTTGATTGGGTTGGAGACACTACATGTCAAGTGCATGGGCGAGAACGGTGAACAAGAATATCAAGAATTTCCCAAGAGCGACATTCACAAGGCCATCGAACGAGCCTTTCTCACCTACATGCCTTGTCTGGCTATCGCCATGCCATGCACGGTGGTTCCGAGCAAAGAAGCCGGGTGCTGTGCCAACGGCGTATGCCTCACAACGTCAGTGAACCCTGATCCAGAAGTTCTTGCTCCTTGAGACGCTCAAGAATAGACACCAACACCAGAATGGCCGTCAAATGAGAGGCACGGTCGAAGCGGAAATGAATTTGCATCACATTGGTTGACACGGTGTCATGACGAGCCTTGGCACTTTCCGCACAGCCAATCAAGCTACTCAAATGACGCAACTCCTTGAAAGGCTCCAACACCTTGGCAGTCGGTTTCCCATGTTTGATGTGCAATGAAACCCAGACATCCACTTGATTTCGCAATAAAGGACCGTGATGATTCTCAATTTGAATCTTGGGTGGCTGAGGCATAGATTCTTCCTTGGCTTCGTGAGTCGATGATGACATTGGCAACAACGAAACATGGTGTAAAGGTTCCAATCCACATACCGTTTTGAACCAATCGTCAAACGTCACTGTCTTTTGCTCCGAGGCAAAGGCTTGAAACACCTGATGAGCAGTGTTTCGATTGTTGGGCACCATTTTGCCACATACCACAGTCTTGAACGAGTGCAACACGTCTTTCGACACATGCTGTTCGGGGCGAGCATCCACCAATACCACATGCTGTCCGTGCTCCAACACATCCTTGACCCATGCCGTTTGATAGAATGCATTGGACACCACTTGATCGATGATCAGTGGTTGCGTCGCTGGATAATGCTTGGTCTTGGCTTCGGTTGGGGTTAGCACGACCGGTTTGCCAGACAATTCTCGCCATTGTTTGGCATTGCGCTCAAAGGAACTCACCACAATCCAGGATTGTTCTTCCAAATTCTTTTTCAGCCAACGAGTGGCGACTGTAGTCAACTCAGGACGACCGCTACCAAAAATCAAAGTACGCATTTTTTTCAGACTTGAAGGCAAGATCAAAGATCTTTTATTCTAAACACGGAGTAGGCACTTGCGATAACGAAACGCGAATGCCCGAGTACATTGGTTTGTCGGTATGTATCAATGCTCCGTGAAGTTCTCCAAACATAAACAGTCCAGTCCATCGAGGTTGCAACGTTTCCGAAGAAAAGAGTTGCAAAGGCATGGGCAAGAACCATTGGGTCGGACTGTGACAGGAATACACCCATGAACCTCGACGCTCGAATGTGGCGTTCTTCGACAAGGCGAGCGACTCCACCACATGCACCAATGGATCCAAGCCATGAATGGCCGAGACCATTCGAACTTCATGCGTCGGAGAAAACACGTCACAACACCAAAGACACTTGAGTTGGGCGAGATCTTTGGCCGGGCAAGCCCAGACAGAGTATGGAACGTCGATCGGTTTAGGTCGAAGCCAGTCATCGTTGAGACGAAAGATCCACCACGGTTCTTCAAACACCATCACCGACGATACGTCCAGTTTGAATCCCATTGGACGAATACATTCCATCGTCATCTGAGGATCCGAACCAAAATGTTGAAGCACCTTTAGGAACCAGCGTCCAAACGAATCTTGTCGGTATTCTTGGGGTAGTCGAGGAACATGGGGTGTGCGCGAGTAACTAACGTGCATCCACGAGAAGAATGATTGAAACTCGGTTTCACTCTGAATCACCGCCAACGGTGAAGTACAAAACGAAGCCCAGGACTGTTGATCCCAAGGTGTGATACCCCCATGACCTCCAACGTGCAGCCATGCACCCACTTTGGGATGCTTCACTGGACAACCGCCCGCAATCACCAACACCTCACCGTCTGCCAAAAGCTTCAGCTCGGTTCGGATCAGTTTTTCAAACTTGGGTTGAAGTTGACTGCACTCAGCCTGGGTTGGTTCACATTCGTAAGTTTCGTACTCCCATGTCCCAATGGGGCCAGCGCATGCTCGAACAAAATCACGAAAGGAAAAGATCAAAGTGTTTTTCAGACCGTTCAACCAAGCCGGCACTTCTGGAGCATCCACCGTGATGAGAAAGCCTCGACCCAGCCGCGGCCAAAACGGTACAATCGGTTCTGGCAGTTGTAACAATTGGCAACACCAAAACGACACCAGGTTCAGACGATCGGGATCACGAGATGCACACGCCTTGTGCGCGATCCACAACATGCATTGGGATCGAGAATGGCTTTGCAAAATACGTCGCACAAAGTCGACGCGCAACGCATCATGAGAAGGCAAGAGCTCATACGGAAGCAACATGGGATTCAACACCTCGTGCGATGCAATGAATCCCTGTCCAATCATCAGCTCCACCACCATGGCATACGAGGGATAGTGAGGGATTACCTCCTTCAGCCATACGGAAAAATCGCGACGAACCGCGCGAGTCCACATGGGCCCCACGAAACTCATTGATCGTTTTCTTCTGTTGTTCTTCATCCACGGAAACGGGTGCCTTGGTTTTGCGTTTTGCTCAGTTGCCAACAGCGTGGATGGAAAACACTCACATACCACGATGATCTTTGACTGTGGATGGAACGAGCTTGGATGGACCTACAACCGGTACCACGATGAAAACTCTACGCTTATTGTCAACCAAATCTTACAGCATGATCCGTCTAAGTGGAAACGAGTTCGCACAACGGTGTTCGATCCCAACCTGGCCGTAGAACTGCCTTCATTTGTTCATTGTGTTCCGTACAGTAGCAGCAACTGGTGGTGCCGTTCCCGGGGGAATCGCGTATTGCTCCATGTCAACGTCTTCACACATTACGAGACGTCGCTTTATCACATCTTGCAGCCATGGAGTTTTTCCGACGAGTTTCACATGGCTTGGAACGCATTACCGACGAGCCACACCCCGAACAATCATGCCGCGTTTGTTCGGTTTTTCGAAACATTCGGCACACACCTTCGATTTAAAGTGAAAGTCGGAACCTTTTTCAAGTTCGAAGATGGAGTTATCACATCGCACCCTCCAATACAGGGATCCTATTCGGACGAATTGATGAGAGAGTGGCGTCAAATCCCCGTTCCAGTGTACGAGCTTGCACCGATCCCATCGTCTGTGGATGGCCCAAACATTGATGAGGTTGGCTCGATTTGGGGAACTTTTCCCTTCGACCATGATCGAGAGCGGCAAAAAGCGATCCAGAAAGCCTTTCGCTTCCGTCCAACTCATGCCCTATGGAACGAACTGAACCCCCACACATCGCACATTGACATGAGACCTACGTCGTTTTGGCCCTTGTTGTCTCAGAAAAGTTAGCACAGCGAGAATGAATGTCCGGAACGAATCAAAGAAAACATGAATCCGATTGAAATTTTTGCCCGTGCGTGCGAAAGCTATGCCGAGACCTTGCGGACATACGGGTCAACCAACAGTGACTACTTCGCACCCGCTGGAGCATGTGAAGAGGCCGCGGAAACTGCACGTCAATTGAACGATTGGAACCTAGAAGCAGTCCAAGAGTCTGTTTCCAATCGGTTCATGCCCGTTATTGCTGCCGCTTGCGAAGTGTATGCACGACATCCTACACTCTCCACACCTGAAATCATGTTTCTCAAAGACGTAGAGCATTCGTTCACGAAACGTCATGATCTTATCAAAGCGTTTGAAACGACTTTGTGAATGAGTCTTTCGTGTGTCAGGTCGCCTCGACAGCGATCAGAGAGGGCACATTTGATGTATTGTGGCAAGGTCTGGATAAGAATATGCGAGATGTTCTTCTGGTGGCACTGGAGTATAGGGCCGAGCATCTGTTGGATCAAAGTGACCAACACGGTCACGATGCATTGAAAGCCAAGATCCAAGAATTGCAGAGTCGCGACGCATGAAACACAAACAAATGCGATGTTTCGTCTGCTGGCAAAGAAACGAATGACTGATCTTTGGGCGGACACTGTGTCGATCAAGCCGTCCAATGCGTTTACGCGACCTGCTCGTGTCACGGTACCCATACAAACCACACCTTCACCCAAAGCAGATAAACCACTTCCGGCTTTTCCCCAATGCAAGCATTTGCGAGGCACAACAGACGGTTGGTTAGCGTGTCTCGACGTGTGTCGTGAACTCCAACATTCAGGTTCCAAACAGTATTTGAACGGTCGATTCCGCAAGGATTCCCCAGTGCCACTACAATGTCGCATCCCTTCTCTAGACTGGAATGGAACGTTGTGGCAACCGCTTCCAGGAATACACGAGGCTGAATGGATGGTCGAACATTCCCAGTTGAAACCCTTTTGTTTGTGGATTTGTGACCGTTCGCGGAAACCAGCTGACGAACGCAAGTTTTTGTTGGAAAAACTACTGATCACCGATGTGGAGGAAAGCGAGATCAAAGTACCAATTGAGACCTCCTTATTGGCTGACTTGCAGCGATGTTGCCCCTATCCTATCAAACGCCAATACCCAGTGGGCAAATACCGATTGGACGGATTTATTGAACGGTTGCGACTGGCGATCCAAATTGATGAACACGGACATCAGAGCTACGACCCCGAAGAAGAAAAAGAATACAATTCGGTGATGAGAGATCACAACATTGTGTGCATTCGGTTCAATCCACACGCTACCAAGTATCCCCTTTTTGATCTTGTTCGCATGATGTGGGAAAAGACGATTTCACCAGATTATCTTGCCTTTCGAGAACGACTCAAACTGTAATCTTGGATACCATTGGTCTGCGCTTATGATAGCCGCGATGAACTCCACACGTTCTACAGTTGCCGATCAAAGTAAACTTGGCATTCTTCCTTTTGGGGTTTCGGCATTGGAACCACTCCGGGTGGTCGACGCACGACCACAACTGGTGCACTTTTGCGTGATGGATTTCGCGATCGGTCCAAGTGATACAAACGTTTGGTTGCTCAAAAAATTCTTCAAAGTAGATGGAACAAGGTGGAGTGCAGCACCCATGCCCCATGGTGTTCTTCTCATTTTCTTTTTCATTGTTTCGTCATTGCATCCAAGATTTCACGAAACCTTGCTGACAATGTATCCAATCATGGCTAACAACAACACAGAGAAACAAAAAAGACAACACCATTTCTCTGGCCCTTGACTTTTGACTCTCTCCGCTAAAGTTTGGTTGGTCTTGTCCAGCCTGGCCGTCGTTTGATCCATTTTCTGAAGGTTTCGGTCATTTAATTCGCGCTGTTCATCCAAGGAGGCGCCGATGTCGATGGCTTGGTGTTTCACCTTTTCCATTTCTACGGCAAGGATGTCGAGATAGATATCCATTTTTCGATCATTTTCTTCGGCTTCCCGAAAGAACTTTTGTTCCGCCTCATATCTCTTTTTTTCCTCCACTTCCCTTTGAAGCTCTAGGTCGTTCATGGGAACTTTCAAAAATCAAAACGTTTCTCTTGTTTTCCTTGTGCCAAGAACATAAACACAAAAAATAAAAAAATAAAATTACATCGGGTCAACCATTCTGTGCTGGACTTGGTCATTAGAATCCATCGCGATGGATTGCCCCAGGCTGTGGCTGTGATTCTAAAATAAAAATTCCACCTTTAAGAGCCTTGCATCATTGAATGTGTCATATTTCCAATCAGCATGACGATTTTCTGCTTGGAAGTACTTCTCTATGGATGGGCGGCCCTTTTCGTCGGCTTTGGGATTCTTCAAGGAGCCCTTGCCATTGTCGAGTTCGACCTCCTTCGCAAGGGTTTGGATGAGAGCGATCAAGTGACCAGCTACTTGACCGTGTTGGCCGTCTACAATTTGGTGATGTGCGTTCTCTACATGCAAACTCGACTGGTCCGATCCATTCTCAAGAAGCTGTCGCCATGCCATTCATGGAACGAGTTGTACTTGAATGTAAATGTGGATCTGGTCACGACCTTGTTTGTACCACCGGCTTTGATTCGCATTCCAGTCCTCTTGTTCAACGTGTCACAATCAATCTTTTTCGTGGAACTTGTGGTCTTCTACATCTGTGTGTCACTCTCCTTGGTGCCGTTTGTTTGGAGGATCGGCTGGACTTTCTGTCGAGTCATTGGTCATCCGAGCCAATAAAAATGCCATCTCGCATGCGTTCCACCAAAATTATCTTCTTGCGGAACAAAGGAAAAAAGAACCTCAACATGTCTTCCGAGAGTTCCGAATACGTGCGTTATGAACAAGTCTATTCTTATGATAAGATGGCGAATGATTATGCGCGTATTGTGAAGGAACATCCCGACAAAATTCCCATCGTCGTGAACTTACCTGTTTCGGTCCAGCCTGAACCTGTCAAGCCGGGCAAGCCTCGTTCCCGCAATTACATTGTAGATCCTAAAGAATCCCTGCAGGTTTTGATGCGTCGTTTACGCGATACCCTGAAAATCAAAGAGACAGAGGCCGTGTTTCTCATGTGGGGTGCATGCATGGAGCCCATGGCCAAGACCGTGGGAGACATTTATTCCGAGAGAAAACACCCAACGGGCATTTTGATTGCCGATCTTTGCATTGAACAGGCCTTTGGTGCGTTCTAATACGCGTCAGAGACATAACACTGCTTCATCACTCAATAAAAAGATGTGGTTCATTGTAAGCATGATTTTACTGTCGATCTTTGCATTGTTGGTCCTTGCATTGTTTGTATTGTATAGAATGCAACGCGCGTTGTTGTATCGACCTTTACCAC
>CALKVB010000004.1 GCA_937996605.1 uncultured Oxalobacteraceae bacterium
GATCTACACAGGCGAAGACACTCTTTCCCTACACGACGCTCTTCCGATCTCCATACATGAACACGTCAGTATTGCCTCCGAGGTCTGCCAAAACTGCAGGTGAACGTGCGGATCCAAACAAGCGGTAGGCCTTGTCAAGATCGTTGGACGTGGTGGATACGATGTGACCTCGCTTTTCTCGGTGCAATGCGATCTGGCTGTGAATGTCGGTTTGCTTTTGTTCCACTGGATCCTTGAACACGGATACGGTGTTGGCAAAAGGATCGTCTAATGGATCAGATGAGCTGGAACTGCTGAACATTCCCACTTGCCACAGCACTATCAACACGATGGCGACTAAAACGAAACCGCTGATGCCGATCCATACCCAAGGGGATACCTGTTTGGCTTTGGTGACCAGCGATGACATGTTTTATTGTGCGTCGTGATCATCGAAAATATGGTCCCACAATTTCGACCGATAGCGTTTCAACAAGCGGTCGGACCAATCTTTGGCTTGGTAGTGCCAGATAAGATAGACGGGAGGTTTTTTGGAGATGACATGCATGGGACCGTGTTCCACATGCACCTTGATTTGATCGTCGGGCTGGAAACCTGAGTCCACCACTAGCATACAGTCTTTGGAAAATCTGGTCATGGCCATCAAATGGTAATACAATTCTTGATACGACTGATCAGACTCGTTGTCGTTCAAGTTCAAACGTAAAATCTCGGTATCACTTGCCAATGGAAGTGTTTTCACCCATGCTTTCAATGTGGCCGAAGGTGTGCCAATAAATAACACTTGCTCAATGAAAAGTGGAATGGAAGGAGACGCCAGTGGTTCCAATTCTGTCTGTTGACTGGCATCTTTTGGAGTTTCGTCCTGAATGTCCTTGCTGGTCGCTAATGTCTCGTCGGACACTCGAATGATCTTTTCCACTTCTCGAACGACTTCAAATGGCACATAGATTTCACGTGTGCTTGTTTTGGAGGTTTTGGTCCAGCGTGTCGCACTGAGGCTCAAAAAGACGGCAAGCAGAGCCACCCCGAGAATCAACAGAAGGAGTGACCAATACATTTGTTTATCGCATCATCTGTTTGATTTTACCGAGACTTCATCCACACATTTTGAAACCCTTGGACAATGGGCTGAAAGCCATGAGATGCTAATTGCTTTTGGATTTCGGCATAGTTTGCACCTGCATCGGCCTCAAAGATCACAGTGTGCAGACGATCATACATGTCGGGAAAGTCTTGAAAGAAGGTTGGCAAACAGCCTTCACAGTCGGCCACCAAAGTGGTGAATGGTAAACCAAGATCGTCAACGCTGCAAAAGGGAAGTGTTTCACCTTCGTCTTTGGCTACGGTTTGCGTACCATAGCCTTTGTCCGACCGAATGAATACCCCTTTTCGGCCAATGGTCCCTTGGAAAATTCGAAATGCAGATGCGTTGACATGCCGGTTTTGTTCCAGCGCCTCCCATACGGTCTGATCGGGTTCAACGGCCACGTGCATGGCTGGATTGGTCAGTTTGGCATTGATCATGCATGACACAGAGCCATACCGAGCCCCCAGTTCCAGAACGATGTCTGATGGCTGAATATACAGGGACGCCAAGCGCTGCTCTGTGACTTCGTTCTTGAGAATGTCTACCGGTTCATTTTTTTCATTGACAATTTTCATGGGACGTCCTACTCGATTGACGGGTTTTGCTGCGATTGGTAAATCTTTTCGGGCTTGATCGAATAGAATCATAAAGGTGATGGCCAATACCAAACATCCCAAAATCGGTAATACCTCCATGTTTGTTTTCCAAATATGAAACCAAAGTTACTGGCACACCGATTTGATTTGGTGGTTTCATTCGCCGAAATGAGTTGGCCAGAAGCGTTTTCACTCTCGCTGAGCCACGTCCAATTGGCGGTGGCATGGTATGACTTTGAATGCGATGTACCACTGCGACGCCAGATGATGGCTTCGAGTATTTTACATGTTTTCACGTATGTGTGCGAAAAGTCTCTGCAACGAGGCTTGCGTGCATCGGTGCTGGGTTTATGTACGCTACTATACGTGTTTTCTGTGTTTGTCAATTGTGCTGGACTCTACATGCTTTTCTCATGCCAGCGTTGCGACTCGGTGCCCTACTATTTGTTTTTGTTGGGACCGTTGTTCCAAATGACCATATTTTCGATCGCAGTATTCATGGTGGCACCGGCAGTCGTTCGTATTATGGACCACTATGTACAAAATCCGAACCTGAGATTTGCTGTGGAATGCGTTCAATCGCTGATGAACTGGGTCGGCACACATGGAATGTTTGCAGCCCCACGTTGGGAAATTCCAGGATTCGTTCCCGCTCCGGCGCCTCTTCGATTTCAAGTGCATCCGCCGCGTGCTCCGCAAATTGTGTATCGTTTACCAACGTTTGCGCTCATGGAAACGAACGAGGAAGACCGTTGCCCCATTTGTTTAGACCGTATGGTTATGTTTGATTTAGTGACAACGTTACGATGTCGACATCAGTTTCATTTGGAATGTATGCAAGCAGCGGTGCGTCACAATCCTTGCTGTCCTATATGTCGCTATCCGTTGGAGGTTCATGCATGACTTGGGGGACGCGAGATCCAAGGTACAATGACGCAGCTCTGGGGTCTTGTGATTTGATCCACTTCCAGAGCGCACCGAAATTCGAGGGGATATTTAGATCCTTCAATCATTTGAAATACAATTTGTTTCCATTCATAAACTCGGTTTCCCCATGGGATGCGCAAACCATGTTCACGAGCTTTGGCACAAAAGGCTCGAAATTGATCTTGGGTCACGACTTCCTTGCTCACATCATCTCCACTTGTGAAGCAAACGTAGACGTGTGTTTTGGGGTCGATAGGGCATGGTGACCGGTCCAACAGATCTTGAAGCATGAGTTTCGAGTCTCGTTTGCGATCCAAGCGGTACAGCAAGTGTCCATAGGTACCAAAGTCAGCCCACATGCTATACATGTCGATCGGCGATCGAGACTTGGCGAGTAGCACATCCAGTTGATGTTGCAATTGACTCTTGGTCTCTGGACTTCGATCGTCGGATGCTGCCATGTTTGAGAAAATGAGCCACGCCAGGAAATCTTCGACGGGTAGCTGCGAATTTTCAAGTTTTGGTTTCACACTCTCGGCCGTTTCAGAGGTGTGATCAAACGCTGGGCAAGTTTCCATGGAAAGTACGAATTCCCTGCCCCCCTTGGGGCGGGTGCTGTCCATTGAATCGTTTATGCCTTCCGAAGATTACATTCGTCGGGTTTCGGTTCTCGAAGTGAAAACGGCGGATGACTTGTTTAGCTCCAAATTGGGTGTGACATCCTACGAAATGTCGTGTGGCACCTGTGACAACTTTACCGACGATTGTCCTGGCCATTGGGGTCATTTGAACTTGGGCGTACCTGTCTATCGTGTGTGGTTTGTGCCTCGCCTTTTGCAAATCTTGAATTCGATTTGCTTCTTTTGTCAAGAATTACGAATCAGACCCGAGGATGCTTCGTACCGCAAAGTACAACGATTGCCCTTAAACGAGCGGTTGTCAGCCATTGCACATCTTTCAGCACAAGTCAAAAACTGCCCTCATTGTGCTAAACCCACCATCTTTTTCGACAAGGAAGATCGTTTATGTACGTTCATCAAAGCCGTAGTCGACTTGACCTCGGAAGACTTTGCCCAATACCGCGACAATCCCCATTGGAAGCCATCCGTCCGCATTTCTCCCACCGATCTATACTGTGTGCTAAAGCTGCTGTCCGCCCAAACCATTGACATGTTGGGTTGCAGCCAAGACAATTTACCCGAAAGTCACATGTATATGCTGTTTCCCGTTCCTCCCCTCAATACTCGGCCTTCGCTGTCCTTTGACGGCATCGGAGGCAGCCACCGCAAACGTTCCATGAATGACTGGAGCAAGTTTTTACGCAACATTCTCAATGCTCGCGATGAATTGGCCCAGGTGATGAGCATGAGCGACGATGGCATCAACATTTGCACCTACACGTTGAATGGCGTCGAGTCCCGCGACTTTCATGAATGCTTTCAGTATGGATTTATGAACAAGAAGAAGGACCGTTTGGAACGAAGCAAAAACATTAAAACCCAAGAGACCAAGAAGAATGACGCCAGCCGAGGCAAGCGAAAACGCACGGCTGGTGAAGCCGCCCCAGGCGCGGTTGAAGATGCTTGGCGCACTCTGATGTATGAAATTGCGGCTTTCCAATCCAAGAAGCATCACAAAAAATGGTTAGCTAAGGGAGCTTCGACGTACGGCAAGCCTTTGGAAAACGTTGAAGATCGCTTCTCCAAACAGAAGCGAGGCCGTTTTCGCAAGAACATCATTGCGTTCCGGGTGGACAATGCAGGCCGGGGGGTTCTGGAAGGAGACATCTATTTGAGAGTGGACCAAGTTGGCATTCCAAAGCAAGAGGCCATGAAGTTGAGTGTGAAGACGTATGTGTTTGGCCGGAATGTGACCCAAGTGCAAAAGTGGATCTTGAACGGTCCTTACACGTACCCCGGTGCCAACTATGTGACGCTGAAGAATGGCACCGAAATCAATTTGGCCATCTATGAGAATCGGCGCAACATACAGATGGATCAAGTCTTGTTCGTGCGTCGTCATTTATTGGATGATGACATTGTCATGGTGAATCGCCAGCCGACGCTCCATCGACCCTCCATGATGGCGTTTGACGTGAAGATCATTGAAGGCTACGCCATTCGGCTGCATTATGCCGTGTTTACACCGCTGGGTGCAGATTGTGACGGTGACGAAATCAACTTTCACGTACCTCAAACGATGGACGCCATGATCGAACTCAAAGAGATCGCCTCGGTTCGTCACCAAGTGATGAAGGACGGCAAGGTGTGGGTCAAATTTATTCAGAATCCGGTGGTAGCAGCTTATCTCTTGAGTGGCAACATCTGGCTGACCGAGTCTCAAATGCACAATGTGCTGGATTGGCTACCTGATTTTTGGGAGATGCCTGCTCCTGAGAAAACCGATCCTGAACCGCTATGGACGGGTCGACAGTTGTTTTCTGCTTTGCTGCCCAAAGACTTTTATCTGAACAGCAAAAAGCCAGAGCTGTTTATCGAGAACGGACAATGGATCCGTGGAGAGATCAATGCCCAGGTTTTGAATGGCCAGAACGGTATTCTTCATCACCTCTATTTGGACTATCAGGATCGCGAAGTGTTTATGTCGTTTGTCTACCGCGCATGCATCGTGCTTCAAAACTTTTTGGATTTGTACGGTCTTTCGGTTGGATACTTTGACACGGCCTTTGAACACCACAAAGCCCCGCCTGAAATCCAAGCTCGGTGGGAAAAGTTGAAACGTCATGTGCAGCAACTGGAAGAGTATAGCGCCTCGCTGGAGCACTATTCGCCTGGGCACGAAGATGTGGAAGTAGAGAATAATTTGCGAACTCATATTGATTGGGTGACCAACGAGAGCACGCAACTGGTCATGGACTATCACACGCAGAGAAATCCGGCCAATGCGGTGTTGGCCATGATCCAATCCGGAGCCAAGGGAAACAAGACCGCCTTGAACCAAATGTGTGGAATCGTGGGCCAAGTGTATGTCATGCGCAAACGCTACGATCACAAAACATCGCATGTTCCGCGTGGCAAACATTCGATGAGGGCCCATGGATTCATCACCGATTCTTATTCGACCGGTGTATCTCTCATGGCCGCAGTTTCGGAAGCGCATGCCACGTGTGAAAGCATCATCGAAAAGTGTCGTGGCACAGGTCAGTCCGGCTACTCGGTGCGCAAAATGATAACGGTGATGATGGGCGTGATCATTGATCAGTTGGGAAGAGTGGTGGACACGTCTGGACGCGTGCTTTGGTCGCGCTATGGCAACGATGGTTATGATCCTCAGTTGCTTGTGAATGAAAAGATTCGCTTGGCTTCGTATTGTGTGATGGAAGTGCTCCAACATTATGGGGTTTGGGTATCGGTTCGAGATGTGGTTGCGATGTGGACTGAACCGGAACAGACCAAGTGGCCCTTGGAAGCCGAAACCCTGGATTATTCCTCATTGGTGCAAGACTATCTCACCGAAGATGCGTGGACCGAGTGGACCGCATGTCGTGCCGAGCCCACTCTCTGCCAGCCCTTGCA
Source organism: uncultured Oxalobacteraceae bacterium (assembly GCA_937996605.1). Classification (GTDB taxonomy): domain Bacteria; phylum Pseudomonadota; class Gammaproteobacteria; order Burkholderiales; family Burkholderiaceae_D; genus Undibacterium. The sequence goes on from CALKVB010000004.1 coordinate 6,150, forward strand.
GGATGAAATCGTGCAATTGACATCCATGTTGCTGCAAATCCGTTCCGCGTCGGCGCATCAACATGAATTCTTTTTCAAGGAAACGCCTTCGACACGTTCTCCTGTAATGTTTCAGCACATGTTGGATCGCTGTCGAAGTTTGCATCCTTGTCCCGACCGAACGGGCGTGACTCCTTTGCAAATGCGACGCTTTGTGGATCAATTGTGGAAACGATTGGTCAAGGAGAAGCTCGTGGTTGACGAACATATACCGTTCAAGGCCGTGTTTTTCGAATCCTTGGCCACACGGAAGCTGTTGGAATTGCGAATGGATTGGACGCAATTGACATGGTTGGCAGAGGAGATTTACCGTTTGTGTCGTCGTTCGCGAGTTCAAGCGGGTGAATCGGTGGGTGTCAATGCCACTCAGTGTTTGGGCGAGCCATTCACCCAGCAAAGTCTGAAAACACCGCACGCATCCGGCAAGTTGACAGGTGCCATTAGCGGCACAAAGCGAGTGGCCAATTTGGTTGATGGCAACTTTTCCTCGGCAACCAGCACTTTGGTGTTGCAACCCATGGTCAAGACAGAGGAGGAGGCTCGACGATTTGGCATGTCGTTGATGCGACGCTACATGTATCATATCATGTCCCAATATCCGGGTTGTGAATTGCACGAAGATCACTGTGTCATCACGTTTCCCATTGACAAGGTCAAGGCTCGTTATTGTCAGGTGTCATTGCGAAGGGTGGCCAAGATTTTGTGCAAGACCACCGAATTGACCTTGGACCTCTTTACGGTGACTTTTATGGACTCGGAGGAGGATTGGAGCGTCCGCGTCGATTTGCCGTATAGTCATCCCTATTGGCAATACTTTGAGAATGCCATGGAGCTGCACTATCGCACGCCCATGGTGATTGCCAGCAACATTGTCTACAATCTGTACTATGCTACGCTCATTCACGGCATCCAAGAGATTGAAGGGTTTGTGACGAATGAAATCACCATTGGTCAGCACACGATGGCTGGCAAAGAGAAGCGGTGGAGTATCCAAACCATGGGTTCGAACTTGTTGGCCTCGTTACGATTCTCGGTGGTGGATGTGAGTCGTTCTTCGTCTAGTGACGCATCGGAAATGTGTGCAGTGTTTGGGCTGATGGCGGCACGCACTGCATTGGAAAACGAGTATCTGTTCATTATGAGTAGTATGGCCGATTCTCGCCATGTGGAGCTTTTGGTTCGGATGATGACGCGAACGGGAACCATTCAAGGAATGAAAATCAAACAATCGGGTCAATTTATTCCTCCGTTGCAAAAAGCGGCGTACGAACAGTGTGCGCCACAGGTGGCTCAATATGTGGCTAAGACAGAGGTCGACGATGGGAAGACTGTGTGTGGTGCGGTGCTCAGCAACAAATTGATGCAGGTCGGAACGGGGTATGCGGTGGACCTGTTGCCCATCGAGGCGCCAGTGCCATTTCCATTGGAACGACAGACCGAAATGGTATCCAAAACCCGCGTGTGTGAGTATGTTTGCTCACCCAAGGCCGATGGACTTCGTGTCATGATGGTGTTGGGCAAGACCGCTCAAGGAGCGCCTTTTTGGACGGCCACTGACAGGTCTGGTAGTGTGCGATCGTTTGACGTATCTGCAGTGGCGCCCGCTTTATGTGAAGGCACAGTGTTGGATGGCGAGTGCATGACGCAAACCAATGGAGAATGTATATGGCTCATTTTTGATTGTTTGATGTTATGCGGAAACCGTTGTTCTCGTATTCGATATGACCATCGCATCGAATTGGCTCGCGAAGCGGTGTTTTTGCTGTCATCAAATCCGGGTCAGCCGATTTCTTGGTTGGAGCGGTTGGTGGCGGAACCTTATGCGTTGCCCATCTCTCGTCGGGTGGAAGTGTCGACCCATTTGCGACCGTTGCTGGGAACGAGCAAGCATCTCATCCTAGTGAAGCCCTTGCTGGACTTGTGGGGATTGCGTCACTTTTTTGCTCACTATATGAGCGACTTTCCTTGGCCTTCCGATGGATTGATTCTGACAAAAGTTTCAGATGCTTGTCAGCCCTTTCGTTGCAAACAGGATACTGTGTTGAAACTGAAACCCCGACACGAAAACTATAACGAGAATACGATTGACTTTCGGGTTCGATACGTTTCGAAAGATCGACCGGAACGTTTGCTTTCGTTGGGACAATTATTGAGTTCCCGACGGAATCGTCATACATGGAAGTATGGAATTGATGCCTATTCGGTGGAGCAATTTCGGGTGTCGCCTCCTTCGGCCAATGTGTTGCTGGAGTTGAACACCCCATGGGGCGAGTCCTTTGTGTTTTCAGGCGGTCTCAGTGGACAAGCGGTGGAAGAAGGGAGTGTGTATGAGGCAAGATGGAATTATGGAAAACGCATTTGGGAAGTTACACGAAAACGCGAAAAAGATGCCAACAGTTTTGAAACAGCCATTCGCACCATTCAAAACATTGTGGAAGACGTACAAGTTCATGAATTGATGGACCCAAGCGATCAATGAGTTTTCCACAAATAAAAATGATTTCCTGCAAGCAGTGCGAAAGTTTTTTCCATGGTTCATAATTTTGAAATTCCTCGTGCAAGCAAGCAAGCGAGCCAGTCATGACGTCGTTTTCCGTAGGTGTCGGTTGGGTACAGCATGAATTGGGTCTGCATATGAGTGAAGATGCCAAGCGTCAACTTTGGGATCAAATGCTTGCCCAACGCATGATGGCTTCCAATCGAAAAGTGGGCGGATGTGTGACTCCGGGATTGACCGATGAATCCAAGTCTCTCTGCAAGCAAGTGGCGCTCGAATTCATGGAGTGGTGGAACAAGCTTCCGGAGCAGGGACGGGCAATTGAATGTCATATGCATGAACGCTCCTGACTCGAACGAAGTTCCTCGAGGCTTTTTTATATCTGTTCGTTATGGCTTGATCATGATAAAATAATCCGAATCGCTTTGTAAGGATAGCATCGAGGTAAACGTCCATGCAAATGAAACATCCGAACCGCTGCCCAATGTAGACGGGTTTCCTTTGCACACGACAGCCTTTACGTTGGGGTTGGAGAGAAGCAGGGTGTAGATGTCGACCACTGTGCCAACGTTGAATCGATTGGAGGTGCCGTAGGTAGTGTCAAAGCGCACGCCCGTTCGAATGGAGTATGTGGGAAATACGGCATTTGGAGCAAACGGAATCGAAGAGGATTGCCAAATGGATGACTTTACGGTGGTTGATGGCAATGGGATAAGATTTGTCCCAGCCGGCGGCGATTGAAATAGAGCGGTGCCCACATTGGGGTAGCAGATGCGCTGCGTGGGATCTCGAATGTCTTCCATGTGAAACACCCATGTTTGTCCATTTTGAACGGCCTTGGCCAAGCAATCATCCAAACTGAGGTCGAATCCCGCCACAGTAGCAGGCAGTAGAGTTGGTCGGTAGCCGTACAAGCCAGAATAGGTGATGTTGCCGACCGTCTTGACATTTCCGGCAATGGCGGTGCAGATCGGGAACGGTAGATCATAGGGTAAGAACTTTTTGGAGGCGTCATTTACGATTCCTTCCACTTTTCGGATCTGGTCCACTATTTTTCCTCGAATCAGTCCTTTCAGATTGGCAAAGAAGTCGCCTACTTCGAATGCGGCTTCGACTCGACCATCTTCAATGTCAATGTCAAAGGACGACACTTGCACGTCAATGATTTTGACACTTTGGGCAGTGGTCTTGAAGCCAGCGCACACCATGTTCACCGAGACAAAGACAGTGAAACACATGGTCAAATTGGCATACGTTTCCACAACACCTACTCCGAAAATGGATGCTCGAATGTAGGCCTGGGGTTCAATACGTACAGGAACGGAGGCGTACACGGTTTGCGATGCTCCCTCGGTCAGAGGGAGATCCGGCACAGAGGGAAAGGTTTGCAATTGATACATCATTTTTCCGTCGGCAAATGAGGTTCCATTGACGATGTTGCTGACCGGATCGCAACTATACGCGAATCCCGTATCTCTTCCCGAGATACCTGTTTCGATGGAGTCGGGCAGACTGTTGAAAGCGGATCGAAATGGATTGAGGAAGAACTGATTCACAAAATTGGCACCATCGGATGTGTCTGCTGTCGTGGGAAACGCAAACGGGCCGTAGTTGTTCCCGTTAAAACACAAATTCAGTGCATTGTCCTCCACGGTGTACAGCTTTGGCCGGATCACATGAATGTGCAACATTATAAAGGTCAACAAGAAAATGGCAATACAAAGTAATCCAAAGTAGGGATAGTTGGATATCATTTCTTGATTTTTATTCATTGGAAGGCATGATAAAACTTTTCCAAAAGTTCTCATTTGTTCAAAATGCCGAACCGAACTTTTTATCCATCAACCGATCTGGTGGTCGAAAGCAAATTGTTGAGGAAAGGAATGGTGTGGCGTCAACCTCGCTCGATCAAGGAATCCCTACGTCTTTGTGTGCACCTTGACGCAAGTGTTGCACTCCAAAAAGAATTGGACCAAGTTCTGCAGCAAAGTGGTTTTCAGAGAATCGACACTCTTCTCTACGCCGATGCAAGTCTGGATGTGCTGGACAAGATCGTGCGACAATGGGCTTCAAATCGGACCTTGGTGTGGCATGTTCAGCGCGTGCAACCAGACAGTGTATTTGAGTTATAAAAATTTACACCAGTGAGACTAATGTGGGAGACGAAAGCAAATGCAGTGATTCTTCTGCCACATCCACACGAGGAGGAAACAATGAAACGGCTAGAGTGGCGATTCCCACACTTAAACCCGCCAGGTACATGGGCAATCCTTCTTCATCTCCTTGTTGAATGACATACGAGTGGGAAGGTATGGCAAATGTGAGGGAAGGACGCACCGACTCGATGTAGGTGGCGATCAATGCCAGAGCACAGACGGAACCGATGGACAAAACGACTCTAACGGTTCGAACGGCACATACTCTGTGCTTCCAAATACATAAAATGACGGCAGTTGCATAGCAGAGAATGACCAAGATGGACAAGGCTTGCATGGCATAGATGCCCGAAGATGCAATGTGCTGCGTTCCTTGGCAAATCGTTTCACGTGAATCAATGTCTTGAAAGCATGTGCGCCATATGCCATATTCCGTGTGAAAACGGACACTTCCATAGTTGATTACAGATTTTCTCCACACGGACGCCGCGGAAGAGATCAGCGTCAAGACGAGGGAGACTGAGCCCAGCAAGTAGATCAACAAGGTCCAATACTTGATGGAAAAATAAGACATCTTATGCTTGAAACGTTTGGAAAAATGAATCCATTTTATTCAAAGTTTGATTTCTAAAACCAATTACAATTTTATCTTTGAACGAGTTCTCGTGGCCACTGGACCATCGCGTGGGCGCAGACGTGTGTTGGTGAGGGGAACCGGTGTGACTTCTCTGCGTTTTCGTCTGGTTCGTCGGGGAGGGCGAACCGCATTGGCTTCTTCTTCCGGTCGCTCCGTGTTTCCACCATCTTCCTCCATGTCGAGTTTTTGTTCCAGTGCCTTCGACTCTTCTTGCTTCCACTCCTGGTCCAAACGATCCAAGTCGCGACGAATCGAGTCTAATTGCGGTAGCGGTTTGCGAAGCCGATTTCGTTTGATTTTGGGAGAAGGAGATGTTTCGGCCTCGTCATCGTACGGTGAAATGAGATCGACCACGGCAGGCTTGGGCTTTGGTACTTCGGCCTCGTCATCATACGGTGAAATGAGATCGACCACGGCAGGCTTGCGCTTTGGTGTTTCGGCCTCGTCATCGTACGGTGAGATGAGATCGACCACGGCAGGCTTGGGTGGGGTTTCTTCTATATCTGCAAGCTTACGGAGGCGTCTTCGTTGTTTCGGTTCAACGGGCGAAGGGCTGAGTTCAATTCGTTTGTTCTTTGGTCGACGAACAGGCGTGAATGGTTGAATCGTTTTGCTGCGTGGCGGCACGGGTGCCTTTTTCGGACCGAACCAAGACTTCAACTTGTCCCAATAGTTGGGTTCCACGGACAGCTGTGTGTCCGCAAACAGGTCAGAGCCTAGTTGTGGTCGAGGTATGTCTTTTGCTGGCGATTCAACAATGTTTGGAGGCAAGTTTGCGACCAATTGTGCCTCTCGCTTCATTGCATTGAAACCATCTTGGGCCGCATACTTTAATCCGTCTAAACCTTCGTCGGCCAAGCGTTGTTTGATGGCCTTGGAAATCCCATTCTTCAACCAATCCCACCAGCCCACTTGGTCGACCATTTTCTTTCGATACTCGATGGCATCGCCTGCAATCACGGCTCGTAAGTAACGCACCAAATTGGACCAAAAGGTTTTCGAATCATCATACTTGGTCCACAGCTGTATGCGTTCGGGCTCCGCCTGTAACTCGGCTGCAAACTTGTCGAGACTCTCGGCCATGTCGTCTCCGGAAAAGTATTTGAGCACCATTTGATGATGGTCGCGAATGTAATCGTTGGCAGTTTCTTTGGTTTCCTTTTTGAGCGCCCGTTCTGCATCCAAAATACGCGAGTGCATGTAAAAGATGGTAAACATAGACTGAAGCAATTTCTTATCTTTGGTCCGCAGTTGACTGGGATGAATGTCGGACACCGTCACAAAATGCGCCTTGAATTCTTTGGCTTTGGTGGCTAAGGCTTCGTCCAGCTTCTTATCTTCGACTAACGCTCCTTGGTAGCTGAAGCGTTCCAAGGTGTGCCATTTGGGCGTGTAGATGAGCAAGTGAATCTGGTGATTGGGTAAGACCAAGAACAAAAAGGAAAGTCCATCTGGAGAAGAGAATAATTCTTGCCAGATTTCGGTCCGATTGGTAAACTGTTGACCATTCCACTGGGCTGAATAGGTGGTCACGGGTGGCACTTCTTCGTACTCTCCTTCCGGCGGCAAGACCACGTCGTAATTGACCATGCGTCGCGTACGAAACAGCAACGTGGCCAAGGACATGAGAATGTAGCGATCGTCGGTACCAAAGGCATACCGTTTGAGCGGTTCTCGGGACACTTCTGGCAATGGAAAGTCTTCGCGAATCACTTGTTCCATGGTGGGCAACTTTGGAATATCAAACTTGCGTACATTGCCAATGTTCATGACGCGGGTGGCCATATCCACACCTTTTGGAATGTGGAATTGCACTTTGGTTCCGATCGGAAATCGAAGTTTGTTCGATTCTCGATCCAACACACTGCCATCGGGTAATTGGACACGTCCTGCTCCGACGAAGCGTCCTACGAGGCCTGACACGACATCCAACACATCTGTTCCTGGCAACCACGATGTTCCTTGCACCACATTGGCAGGATTCACGAGGAACGTTTTGTCCAGTGTTCGCCGTTGTCCGTCTCGATGCCACTCCAGTTTTTGAACGATTTCGTAGTTTTCATCTTGATAGCCTGTCACGACTCCTTCAAATAGATCGTTGAAGCTGTTGATTTGAACGTTATACTTGAAATCAATCGAGTTTCTCATAATGACGTCTTCAAAGGCGTCGATTAGATTGGTATTCATCAGTTCCTCTTCTGGAATGTGTGATAGCATTTCATCATTCAAGGTTTTGCCGCCTTCTTGCAGCAAAAGATCGTAAAAGTACATTTCTACAAACGCTCCCACCCCTTTGAAGAAGGGCAAGTGAGTGGATTGGCAGTTGCGTACCACTCGCGATGATGCTTGGTCCAATTCAGATTTGGAGATGGGCACATCGAGATGGTGTGCAATATTGTGATCTTCGGATGAAATGCCTTCGACAAAAGCTCCATCTACAATCAGCACTTTGATACGTTCGCCATGACGATTGTTGGCAGCATTGACCGCATCCAGTGTGGCTCTTTTCACATTGGAGGTCCATTCCACCACTTCACCCATATCGTTGGAACGCTTCCACTGATTGGCCATCGACTTGGAGCTGAGTAAGGCGACGCCCATTTTGCCAGCCGGGATGGCGGAAGTATCTAGTGTGTACTTCTTTCCTTTGCCCTTTTTGTACTCGAGGCAAACATGGAATTTGTCGCCATATGCTGCAAAGGCAGAGGCTACAATTCGGGATCCGTACGAAGAAAATAAGCTTCGACCACGACCCCCCTGTTCACCTTGAGAAAAGGTAAAGACAAAGTGCTTGGCTGGACCGGTTGGATTGTTGGCTTCAATTTCCAAAATGTTTTCAATGAGCATTTTCAGTTTGGGTGCATAGATTCCCATCATAGATTTGAAGTAGTCGTGACGAAACGTTTTGTACCACATAAGGAACGAGCCTTTGTTGCCTTGGCGGGTTCGCTTTACAACTTTGGTTTGCAAAAACTCTTGTTCGGTGGCCATGCGAGCCTTTCCATTTCCCAAGTTAAAGACGAATTCTTTATAGGCGGATTGTTCACGGCTGAATCGCTTCGGCATCTTAAAAATGCCTTGCGGTGGCACTCGAAGCACGCGTTTGGCAGTATCCAGATAGTCTCGATAACGTTGTTTGCGATCACCCACGTCTTGTGCCAATTCATTGGAGCTGGTGGTTCCCAATAGAGCCAAGTTTTGGTAGGCTTGTACAATGGTTCGACTGTTTGGATTCTTGGCTAGAATGTCTTTCATGTGTTTTTGGATCAATTGGTAGTGTTGCGGATGGATGAGTTCAACCATTTTTCGAGCAAACAGTTTGCGAGCAAACTTGGAAGGGTCCAGACTGAGATTCAGATAGGCCACCCGCCCTCGCGCGGCTTTGGCCACCTTTTCCATGGCTGACATGCGAAAGCCCTGTTCCGAGGTGTAATAATCGATCAACCTCATCGACAGCCGTTCGTCGGGGCGTTCTAACAGGATGTTCAACAGCCATAGCAAATCGGTTGGACCTTTTTGTTGGGGAGTTCCAGTTAGCAAGAGAATCTTGGCCGAATCATCTTTGGACGTTTCGTACGATTGATACAACATGGCTGCCAATGCATCACGTCCTCGCAATTCGGTTCGGGTTTCCAAAGGCCCATAGATCTCCTGAGGCCGAGTGTATCGTTTGCCCTGAATGGTGAATGACTTGATTTTTTGGTCGGCCACCCCTTCGTTCATGACCAGGTGGTGAGCTTCATCCACAATAAACAAGGTTTTGTACCCATAGTCCGAAGAACGTGCGTGTTGCAGCTCGTTCAACTTGCGACTGACTGTATTTTTCTCAATTCCTTCATCCATGATGGAGCGTAAGAAATCATCATAGTTCACTCGACGTTGTTGTTCGAATTTGACACCCATGGCTTGTAACGTTCGTTGGGCCTCTTCGCGCCCTGAGCGCAGAAACTCGAGTTTTTCGTTTCGAGTGGTAAACGTACCTTTCGAGGTGGCTCGGGGAACCCCATCATCCAACCATGTGCGAAGTTTGGGCACACAGACGTTATCAAAGACTTCTTGATCCCACACATGTTGCAGATGTGGTGAGCCAACAAAGACAACTTTCCATCCTTCAGTCCAGAATCGACTGGCGATCATCATCGCTTCACATGTTTTGCCGTAGCCCATGCTGCGGTCGTCCAAAAGTCCTTTGATGGACGATGAAGGCTTGAAATAATGGTACAGAAACTGTTGACCGGGAGAGAATTCCAAAAGTTTCTTGGGATCACGTGCGGGACAATTCATCTTGTCTTTGACCTCGGGCCGAGCATAGGTGAATTTCGAATCCGTTTGTCCGACGGGTTTCAGATCCTGCACGGGTTTTGCTTGGGCGGTGACATACGAAGGATCGTCGATGCTGTCCATATCCTTGATGCGAAATACACTGTTGTGCAAGGGTCCACCCACCACATTGCTTTTACCGATGCGTGTATCGTTCGAAGCACAGTATTTGGAAGAGTAAATGGCAGCGTTAGGGCATTGCTCGTCATCAGGTAGACATCCGTTGGGACATGCGTGGGTGCCTTCTTCGCATTGGCGTTGTGGTTGACACGGTCGACACATGGAATCACTGACTTTCTTGCCTTTGGAAAAGACGGGATCGTTGGATGCCATGCAGTAACCTCCGTCCTGCAACGCAAAGTATTGTTTGCCCTGACGTTTGGCCATGTTGTAGCATCTCTCTAATGCTTGCTCTTCTTCCAATTCCGTGGGATCTTCGTCAAAAGAGTATTCGTCTTCGGCGGAGGGCATAAATCGGGCAGGTCCATCTAAAAAGTTGGTGAATTCTGTTTGGTTTTTTCCAGATGGAAGATCGGGACGGTTGAGGTTCAAGGTGCTCCCAGGTCGGGTATTGTAGTACTTTGGATCAACGTATTCGGGGTGGGTGACACCAAACTCTTCGTAACATCCTTGGTATTCCAAATGTTTGTCTTTGATCTTCTCAAACGGTTTGGTGCGAGACATGTCCTCTGATTTTATTATAAACTTTCTTTGTCAAATTTCATTCAAGCTCTTCGACGAGAGCACCAAAACTTTTCACAGAGATAGGTTGTGAACGTAAGTGTTCAAAGGGAGAAAAATGGCTTGTACAATAATTGCCACGTGAGTCACTTGGACGGCAAGGGTATTGTGTGATAACAGATCTCAATCTGTTTTTGGTTTCTTCACACCAGATAGGTGTTTCTTTTTTCTGCCACCCTTCGGAGTCGCCGCGAATAGAATACACATCACGAACCAAACCCGCTAGGTAGCAGCTCTCAAAGAATCGTGCTTCGTTCTGCGGTGCAATCATAGTTTCCATTTTCATAATCTCATGCATACGAATCGCCTTGCTCGAGAACAGTTGTTCGTGTAACTCCCTCTTGAAACGCTGAATGAGGATGTCCAATCCCCATTGATGCATCAGCTTCCACATTTCAGAAAGAAAACAAGCATTCTTTTCGCAAAATTCCCCGTTGACGCCCGGATACGAGAGCACCGCTGGAATGGAAGCAGAGGCCGGCATCGCAACTACCGACATGACAGCCCCGGCACCTGCCGCATGAACATCAAATGTCAATACCTTCGTTCCTTTGTCGTCAGGCGAGGTTGCTTCAAGTAGAGCGCCGAAAAACGTGCTTTGTGCTTGTAGAATCTTTTCGCTCGTTTCAAAGATGATGCTTGGAAACGAATGCAAATGCAACACGACCTTACACATCTTTTTGAAATTTGAACGAACCAAAGGTTTTTCAAGTCCAGACGACTGCTCACTTCAAAAATAAAAAAAAGGAAATGTCTGGCATGCTGCCGTGATATGATTTTGAACATTGAATTCCAAACGTAAGGATATGGAATCTGCATTTTCTTCGGCGCATCGGCAATTTGTGCAATGGTGGAGAGCTAACCCGAAATACTCTCCCGCTGTTGAATCGGGACTGGCGTTTCCTCGATGGAAAGTCTATTCCTACATTGAGCCGTTTCTTTCCAAATGGAATGCCGCCATGACTCGTCAGTTTTTGGTGGCCCAAATGAGCGACGACATCATCGTCACCCCCAGTCTACCGCATGCCTTTTTGCAAGCCCACCTCTTGTTTGCGAATTGGTTGATGCAGAATCCCAAACATGAGGATGTCAAACATTTTCATTTGTTTCAACTGTTGCGTCCGTATGCATGGACCAGCCATACGTTCATCGGCTCTTTTGTCCATCAACAATCCGAAGAGGACATTGTCGAGTATTTTCGAGTGCAATGTCGTCATCAGACTGTGGCAACGGAGCAAACAGCCTTGGTGCTCCAAACGGTGTGGCGAGGCGTATCGTTTGACCGAGCCCATTGGTGTCCGGTTCAACTGCATGTGAGCCATTGGGAGCATTTGTATGGAATCATGGATGTGTTGCAACACCTGCCAACACCACTTCTTTCAGCGTACTTCAAGGCTCAATTATGGTCTCCGAGAGCTCCGGAATCGTTTTGTCGATCGCATGCTATCTTTTTGAGATATGCAAAGTACGAACCAGGACAAGAGCCGCGATTATGTAGTTGGTGGCAATGGAGTTCGTATTGGTTCATCGAAGGACTTACGGAAGAAGAGTCTGTATTGTACTTTACCGCCAATCAGCGTTCTGCAACGGGTGTGGAAGACGTTCAACAAGAAGTGCGTCGAAAGAAACATTTTTACTTTGCTCGTTGGCTTATGCGACAGCCTTTTTTCGAAAAGGAAAAGCATTTCGGATGTTTACATACTGATTGTCTCGGTTTGAATTTTCTAGATGACGACGAGTCCGCATTCTTGAATCCCGACGTTGAAACAGTCACAGAAGAGACGGTGATGGGAAGCATGGATCATACGGACATCTTGCGGTGTTTGGAATGGGTCTGCAGCTTTCACGTTTCTACAGTTCCTGCAACGTTGACTTGCGAGGACGACCTCTTCCCTTCCCTCGACTTGATTTCGGCTCCACGTTTTCTTGGTTGGCATGGGTGAAGTTCGCGGCAAGACTAGACAATCCGGTTCGGAGACGTTGAATTTCTTGAAGCAGTAAAAGCATGTGTCGATGGATATGTGCTGGGTTTGTGGCGTGATCGTTCTGGTCTTTGCGATGCAAATGGTGCTTGCATCCAACTTGCTCGAATTCACATGGAACTGGGGCCCAGTCACATTTCGACGCGTGGTTGGGTTCTTCTTGTCTTGGAATGTGCACCCCACACTCATACCTGCATGGAATCTTGAACATATCGCATTCTTCTTGGTGTTGCAGTTGCTCTGAAGTCGCCAATACAATACCACAGTCGTTGCACTTCCAAGGCTTGAACATGCAATGATCAAGGTGTTGTGTCAGCTGTTCCCCATGCATGCCCAGTGTGCCTTGCCATGAACAACCGGGATGGGTGCACTTGACTGGTTTAGATACCACAACAGAAAAGAAGCCGCTAGGGATGGTGATGGAACTGGTCACCTTATCACCGCAAGCTGGACAGATGTCTTGAATGCATGACTGGCAAACCATGTGTTGACAAGAAAGGATCACGCCAGACGGTCCGAGAAAGTTGTCGCATAGCGGACACACGCACAATTTAGCAGCATCTGGCTGCAAAAAGTACTTGGTTTTGGCGGAATTCATGGTGGCAACGCAGCGTTTTCGAAAATTTTGAAAAACGAACCAACGGTAAATACACGTGCCAAGGGAGTTTTGCAGGTGTTAAGAGTCCTAACACGTGCATTTTTTGTGTCTCAAAACACCATGTCAGCATTGAAATCATCCGGAAGAAAGGAAACTTTGAAGAATGAATCATGTCATGACGCCCACGATTCGAAGGAAAAGTGCGCCTTTGACGAGTATGTGAGTCGAGTGAAATTGCGAACCCAATTTCTTCGCCTTCGTCACGCAAACTTTCCCGTCTCTGAGAGTTTGGTAACTATCGAGACAGGAATGACAGACGTAAAGTTGAAACCTATGATTGACCACGTTTACTCCCCGGGTCTGAAGTTCAAGGACATTGGTTCGAAAGTTGGTCTTGTAGAAACCGTTTTAGGCGGTGTTTTCGACCAAATCACGAACGTGAACCTTTTTCCGCACGTGTTCATCAACGAAAGGGTGATTCAGCGTATGAAAAACGTTTCGGACGCAGCATACAAGAGACGTTCGGGTGTTAAAAATGATGGTATCCGTCAGACTTTGGATGTTTTCAACCTTCTGACACTGTTTTGCGACCTATCACAAGAGCTCGAAGATACTAAATTCAAGGACGTGATTTGGTTAGCACTCATGTCTATGTTTGCGAAACTTGCTGGATTCGTCCATTCTGAAGAGCCTCTGTCCCTTTGGCCTAAATTACTTCGGAATTCGAAAGCACATGGTCAAGTTAGGCTTATCGGCTACATGGTGTCCGCCTTCAACGTTAAGGACGATCTTCATCAAAAATCGGCACTTCGCAAAAATTGGGAGATCTGCATTGAAGTCAAACGTTTTGTCAATTTTTTGAGCAACGTGTTTGAAATTGTCGTCGTCGTTCAGTCGAAGGCGAGTTTCAGCAAAGAGCGCATGATTCGACCTGTCGTATCCAATGATTCGGAAGCAATGGAAACATTCGATGAAGATTGTGCTGATCCCTTGTCTCAAGATCAACACGTTACCGCGACGTAATGGAGTGTGATTTATGCTTCTTCACAATGTGCGTTTCTATTAAGACGTGTACCGATGGAAATATCAATAAAACATGTATGGCACGATTACTTCTATATGCTTCAATGGAAAAACAATTCAATCAGTCGATGGTGGTCACGAAACCGAACGCTCTGATGTAGATTGTGGTTGTTCAGTGCCATGGAATGAGAAGTGGTGGTACGATTGGGACGGGATCATTATACAAACTGAAGCGCAGCATATCCGCTTTTTGATCTCGAAAGAAGCTCAGTGCTGTGAATCTTTTGGAATCACGGTAGACGAAAAGTTTGTGGATGAAGAAACGCTCCGAGAGCTCATCGGCCTGACAATTACACATGTGAACTTGAACCCCAAGCGCGAAGCTGTTTATCGAAAGACATCGGACACCAGCAAAGTCTGTGTCGATGTGTCTTTTAGAGACCAAAGGGTGCTCAAAGTTGATCTGTTCAATTTTCACAATGGGTATTATCCCCACAATGTTTGGTTATGCTGGGAAGGAACCGAACTTTTTGAGTCAATATGATATTCAAAATAAAACGGGACGAGTTTGTGCGAGTTTCGAATTGAAAAGAAGTGATTTTACGAGCTATTGCGGCTTAACTTCTTCTGGTATATGTGCCCACGTTCGGCGCGCGACAATATCGCCAATAGCGGTTAACTTAACGGGATAGTCTTTTTTGATCTCGGCATGAGTTTCTCCTGCGGCTGCACGTCGACGGATTACCAGAATGTCTGCATTCTCGAGTTTTGCGTTTGGATGCTTTGTGCCAATAACAGCCGTTCCATCCCGTTGTCGGTCTGCTGCATTTTGTGCCGGACTTCCGATACTCAAGTGATCCGGATTCACACAATCCTTCCTTGTACAGCCATGAAGAACTTGCATTTTCTCCGGGATGCGTTTACAGCCATTGCTGAAAACTCGACAGGAAAAATTGTGCGCTAGGTAGCCCTTGCCCTTGAAACGGGCTAGGCCGTAACCGCCCTTGTCGCGGAATTTTTTTGTCCAGATCCAATGTTCACCCTCTTTCTTTACGCGGCTTGCAACATACTTTTTGGCTATTTCTTCGTCACATGGGTTTAAATCTTCTGGCTCGGTTCGTTTACGCTTTTTGTTTGGTTTTGCCCCGGTGACTGAAGAGTAAGATATACCCAAGCGGATTTCTCTGACAGTATCTCTCGACACGCCATACTTGGCCTTGCATTGTTTTGGTGTCATTTCGTTTTCGAAAATGTCCATCACCGCTTCTTCCGTTAGATTAGATGCCGGATTTCTGGTCCCAGCTAGCGAGCGCCCAGATCTCACTTTATCGTCCGCGTTATCTTGAGCGTCGCCGATCATCAGATGTGCGGGATTCACGCAATTTGGAACATTGCACATGTGGCGCGCTTGGATTTCTGGAGGAAGGTGAACATCCCAAAAAATCATGTAGCTAGCTCGATGGGCCATGATCATACCATGAGGGCCAACGCCTATTTGATAATAATCCCTTCCTTTGTCCTCGTTCCACAACATGCACTTGCCTTCCACGACTCCTTCGGGTTCTCCTTCAGTACATTTCTTGTTAAAGCGATCGAGAACGCTTTGTCTCTGCTTCGGATCGAACTTGCATTTGGCGAAGGTTGCGTGCAATTCTGCTTGCCTCAGCGCATGTGCCTCTCGTGCTCGGGTATTATCCTCATATAGCTCATCCTCTGAGCTGTAGTCAACTCGGAGATCGTACGAGTCGACCTCGGAGTCGTAATTCGACTCCACCCAGTCCACAAGCGTTTTTTCCTCGTCCAAATCCATAGGAGCGTAGTCAGACATTAATAGTGTGGTGTGTTTTATGAAACTCGGTCTCCGATTTGTGTAAATCCAAACGCGTTGCGTTCCGAGATGCAATCGATTTATTTATTGAGTTTCATTGGTAATTTCATCGATTTTACGTTTACGGCCGACGTCCCTCAAGGTCTCATAGGCTACACACGATCGTTTGGCTTTCAAACTGCTTCTCTTGAATCCTACAATGGACAAACCCTCCAACGTTCGCACGCGAGATAGCGCCGTGTAAAGCATGCCGTTGGAGAAGCAGTTTTCTGCATGAACTACCGCAAAGTCAAAACTGCTTCCTTGTGCCTTATGTTGCGAAATGCACCACGCCAAACTAACTGGAAATTGCAGCATCGTGATCATTGTGGTTTGCCCGAATGTAGATTTGAATTCGTAGCGCGGAACGTGTGTTGGAACTTTTTGAAGCACACCTCGAATGAAGAATCTGACTTTGATGATGGAATCATCGACGGAATCCACGATTCCGGTGGTTCCGTTGCAGATGCCTTGATCGAACAAGTGGTTGGAGCGCATCATCGCTTGTGCTCCCGCGCATAATTCGACTTCATAGACAGGAAACATATTGCGTAGACTGTTGTCCTTGTCAATCTTTTGAACTATCTCTAACGACTTTTCATCGTTTTTGCCTCGGAAAGGCTCGCGCATTCGATCTTGGGACCGGGCTTGGCGGATCAATTCTTCGGCAGACTTGACTTCGTCTTCATCCATTCTTCGTCGATCTTCGCGCTGCTTGACGTGAAATACAGGCTGAAATCTCCAACGTTTCTCGCCCTTGGACACAAGCTCGGCCAGCTTTTCCTCATTCATATGGTCAACGCCCTTGTTGTGGCTGTGCAGTTCGATAGGTCGCAGTCCATCAATGATGGGCAACTGGACGTTGAGTCGGCTTTCTAAGAGTTTCTCATCTTCCGCAGTTAAATAACCGTCCCCTACATGATCAAGCAGTGTGAGAAAAGGCCCTTCAGCCTGTCTCCAACAGCGATCTAAGACGATGCGATTGAGTTGTAAAGATTGGTAGGCTTCGGTTTCCCGCACGTCTTCAGGACCGGTGTAGTATCGGGGAAGAATTGCCCCGATCTGTTTAAAGTCGCCTATCATGAGCAGCAAAGTGCCCCCAAATGGTTTGTCCACCTTTCGCGCTTTTCGAAATAGATAGTCAAGTGTCGTAAAAAGCTGCGGTTCGACCATGGACACTTCATCAATCAGTAGAATGTCGCAGTACTGCAAAAAGTCTAGAGTCTTTTTGTGCTTGCGAGGCTGGGATTCGATCCGTTTCCAGAGAGTGACTGGGTCATCCTGAGCAAGTCCAAGGCCCAGTGCTCGATGAATGGTGGTTCCCTCAATAGGAATTGCGGCGACAGCGGATCGAGAGGTGACTACCAGATTGATGTTGGCGGCTTTGGCATGTTTGATAAAGAGTTTGATCAGATACGACTTGCCTGAGCCTGCTCGGCCGCTGACCAAAACATGGTGACTCATGTTCAGCGAACGCCAAATCAATTGTTCATCATTGGTCATGATTTCATCATCGTGCAGTATGGGTTGGAATCTTTCAAACGGTTGGTTCAAGGGCCAAAGCTGATTCTCACAGTCGGTATCATAGGTGTTGTCTTTGTACACCCGGAAATAATGCTCGGGCATTTCTTTTTCTTTAGATCCATCCTGCGATCCAGTTCAGTGGCCGCGCATTAACCCGTTTGGTTTCGAAGGACTGAAAATGGCAGCACGCGATGCAATCGCTGAGCGATCTCGACTTTGGGCAACAATTCTCCATCAGCACCGCGAGTCTCAATGTCAAACAGCTTGGCGATTTCGGTCAAGGTTCGTTTGGTATTGTTTTCAAGAATGCAGTCATTGTCTCGCATTTGTCTTCGACTGGGATAAACGATTGTGTACGAAAAGTATGAGTTTCCGTCGACAGAATACACTTCAAAGTCTTGATTTTGAATGCGGTACACGGTCTTGGTCATGGCTTTTATTGTTTAATGTACAAATTGTCCCAATACACGATGATCAAGCGCTTGGCGTCGCGGCGGGTTCATCCGGTTCCGAGAAAAGAACACCAAACAAAGTTAGATTGGTCAATAACGTTTTAGAGACAAAGGAAAGCACCAGATAGCCCGTCTCAATCTTGCGAAAGTCTGTGATTCGCTGGGTTGAATAGAGTAAACTGAGGATACCAAAGCAAAGCATCAGTGAAAAAAGTACAAAAATGATGGCGTAGACTTCCGGCGGAACTTTATTGGCGGAGCGTTCGATAGCTGTGAAGAATGCGACAAACAAGGGAATCCAGAGAGCTAGGAAGAGAACAAATCCAGACACTTGTTGACGGTTGGCCGACTCGAAACGTTTTTGCCCCACGTCTTTTTCAATGGAATAACCAGTGTACTGAAGCGCGGCGTTTCCCAACAAGAGCGGAAATAGAATCTTGATGTCACGAATTCCAGTGAGCTGGGATATTGTCCAGAACATGATTCCGGCGGAAACCGAGTATTCTCCCCATCGTACCGGGTTGTAGCCCTGTTTCAGCACCTTGTCATACCCTTGTTTATCCAAAACACTCCACAAGTGATTGATGGTGCTCAGAGCGGGAAACGCCGATACCAAGTTTCCTAAACGGTATTCGGCGAATGTACTTGGTGCTTCTTCTTGCTTTTCGAAGCGTGCCACGGGGTTGCTGAGAAACACTTTGCCCTTTTCAGGGTAGACTTGATTGGTGAGCACAAATCCGTAGGTGGATTGAGTGCCATGAGCCAGAGCGGCTAGACCATGTAAGAGACGAGACATCGATCGTGTAGTTTATTCATCAGCATACTTTCCAAGTTTACGATCGTTCAAGACTTTCAAGAAATCTTTCGGGAACATGCAAATTCGTTTGGCCTTTTGTGTTTCCTGATAGGCAGCATGCATCAATTGGATCAGGTGGTCTTCGCAATTTCGTTGGATGACCTCGACTTCTGAATCGGTGAATGGCTTTTGTGTGGTGTCTCGAATGACTCGTGCGAATCTTGTTCGGGAGAATTGCAAAGGATGTTTTCCTTTTGACTCTACGATGCCTTGTTGGTTGACAAGGAAGTTTCGCAGATATTCGCGAAATTCATCATACATCAATCCACTCATCCGTCGGACACCGGCCTTTCGGGCCAAACGTTGAAAGCCTGCCTTGTTCAAACGGTCCATGGTTTCACGTACCTGTCGACGTTGCATGTTTCTTTGTGAGTGTGATCGAAATAGGATGATCCAATATCAACAAGGTGACGTTCTTAAGTCGAATGCGTTTGTGATCAGTCACGGCTGCAACTGTCGCGGTGGATTTGGTGCTGGAATCGCGTATCAGATTGCCAAAAAGTACCCACACGTCCGAGAAGCCTATTTGGCAAAATATCGAGAAACTGACAGTTGGAAGCTCGGTGACGTGCAATTTGTGCCTCTGGATGATACCAAGACTTCTTTCATTGCCAATTGCGCCACACA
Source organism: uncultured Oxalobacteraceae bacterium (assembly GCA_937996605.1). Classification (GTDB taxonomy): domain Bacteria; phylum Pseudomonadota; class Gammaproteobacteria; order Burkholderiales; family Burkholderiaceae_D; genus Undibacterium. The sequence goes on from CALKVB010000004.1 coordinate 25,469, forward strand.
AGACACCTATCGCGGTCCAGGGGTCCATTTCAACGAGCAAGCCTTCAAAACGTGCATGGAAAAGGTGAAGCAGTTTGCCAATGGGAAATCAATTGCTATGCCAAAGATTGGCGCTGGGCTCGCGCGCGGCAACTGGGAACGCATTGAAGTGATTTTGAATCAAGTCTTTGATGCGAACGATCATGTTACTGTGTATGTATTGGAGTAAAAAATGCAAAATTCGCATCCAGCTGGTGCCAAGTGACTCAGTTGTCTTCACACAATTCGTTCATGGCTTCATTTTTGTCACTTATAAAGGCTGCGGTTTTGCCATTTCTAAACTTTGTGGGTTTACGAATTGGCGATGTGTGATCAAAGATATTCCGCTTTAAGCCGCATAGATCATAGTTGATAAACGATGCTTCACGCAAGCAGAATCTTCCTCTAAGCAATTTTTGGTCGCAAATCTTGGTGATGCGCGGCTGAAGAAACGACATGAATGGTACGACCTTTTCGGTTATTAGAAGCGTTGAAAATTTAACCCAAGACGAGAAAGCGTCTGTATTACGGAACGTCGACCGCGGCTGGGTTTTCCTTGAGCTACCCGACGGATACCTTGTGCAGAGGTTTCGACCATCAAAGGATCACGAAGTGCTGATTATCGAAATCGTGCCAACCAAGGGAAAGGCTGGTCCAACGGTTCATCGGATTCGAAACACGGCAGGCATCCATCGACTGAGATCAATCCATTGATCAATGTCAGAACAAAAACGAGCGCCGTATCCAACCTTACAAGATTTGCCTCGCCTTGGTTTGTGGTGTGGTCAAGTTGAGGATCTGTTCGTTCGGCGCAATGACGACGTGTTTCATCAAGTCTATCACCTTCATAGCATCAAAAACGATGAGGATGTTGTGTCGACGTTTCAACGATTTGTTCGGGATGGATATGTTAGACGATCCGCCAGCGGACAAGAGGTGCCTCTTACGTTCACAACGGTTGCACTGGACGCCATTTGCGCCAGATTGACCAGGAAAGCGTTTAGTGCCAGCCCGTGCTTTCAGGTTGAAGACTCGACCAGACAGCGCGTTCCAACGTTCTTCGTTTACTGTCATCTGCAAGAAACTACATTTGATTCGCCCAGTTTGCTTCTTGTTGCTCGAATGTGTGCATGGACATCAACTGCCCCTCTTGCATACGTGGGACCTCAAGGCGATTTTGATCAGGAGGATTATGTGGCTCCCAACGACGAGTCCATTAACTTGACGTGATCTGTGATCAATATTCACTAATGTCTGATTTCACGTTACAAAGATCCATCTCGCGCTTCAAACCACTTTGAAAAACGTATTCAGCTTGCTGACCAGCAAGGTTAAGGAGGGGCTGTTCAGTGTCAAGAATGTGCCGAACAAGGGCGGATAGTCGTCTAGCTTGGTGAATTGTTTGGTCACATTGTCGGCCGCTCCATCATTGATGAAAACTTCTCGGTTGATGTCGTTGCGAATGACTACACGGTCTTCTGTGATGGATCGGAAGTACAAGGAATTCAACTTGGCTTGGGTGGTGCCTCCGGCCGCATTGACTTCTTTGAGAATCTTGATGTCGACTACAAACGTGGGCAGTTTTTCCGCATAGGAATAACCAGCAGATTCGAAAAAGACTTGTTCCGAAGCATCGCGAAACGCGTTGAACATGCGCGGTCGATCGCCAAAGAAGAGGTAGGTTTTTCGAATCTTGCGGAACGGATAGACCGAGTCTCCGAGATACATGGCATGATCGGCGACATCGGCGATGGTGGCCATGGCCAAGAACCCTTCACCGACGTTGGTGCTGGTAAAGGGAATGTAGGTAACGCCTTCGATGTCTCCGGTCTTGGTGGGACTGAGTACAAAGATTTTATGGCAAAAGGTCATGTACTTTTGCACAGCCTTCAATTGGGAGGCCAATAGACCATTGCCTCGGTCGTGTAACACGAGATCAATATGTTTGGGAAGGCTAGCTCCCGAGTTACTCACGGCCACAATGACGATGACGATCGAAGCGACCAGGAACAGGAGAAACAAGCTGCCAAGGATCCACATCCATTTGCTACCCGATTCTGAATCTGACTTGGACGGACTCTTACGCGACGACATGAACTTCTTTGTTTCTGCATGGGCTGGAAAAAAAAAGAACCATGAAAAAGTTTGACTATCTCCAATACTATGGCATCCAAGCCTCGGTGCATGATCGGGAGATGGAACATATCTTACAATGTGAATTATGCTATGTCTTGTTTCCCCTCTATTATCACCATCCACCGCATTCGCAAGATCCATTGACCACATGGCTACAATCGACTGAGCAGCAGCGCGAGTCATGGCTCAAGCGCTGTACCAAAACTCACGATGTGTTTCTTCGCACCTTTCTTAAGCAACAACATACGTCGGGTTACCAGATGTTTGTGGCCATGCATAGCAAAGATACGCAATTGCCCATGCCAGAAAGTACCAAGAAGCTGGCCGAGGCTTGGAATCGTATGACCGAGCCAGAGCGGCAGCCCTACGTGTGGGAATCAGAACGACACAATCGAGAGGCACAGCTTCAATTCGAACGATTGCCTCGAGCATTCCAAGACGAAATTCAAACACTCAAGAAAGAACGCAAAGCTTCTCGAGTCAAACGTCTTCCTTCTGCCTTTGTGTTGTTTAGCAACGACAAGTGGAGAGAGGCGAAACAAATGCAGCAAGATTATCGACAATTTCAAAAGCAAGTTTCCGAGCTATGGAAACAAGCACCAGAACGAGTGCGAAAACAATACTTTGATATCGCGGACGAAATGAGAGCCAAACAGTTACAGGAATTGGCGTTGGAGGACGGATATATGGATACAGATGACGAAAGTTGATTTTTCATTTTCAGGTAAAACCATAACCCTGGACAGAGCTGTGGGATAGGTCTCATATTTCAAACATCTGACTTTGCTCACCATGACCGAGTTTATCAAGCGTCCCTCTTCCGCCTACATGCTCTTTATGCAAAAGAACCGCCAGTCTTTTGTGGAGAAGAATCCTGGTGCTGCCTTTGGTGACATTGGCAAGGCTTTGGCCCAGCAGTGGAAGTCGCTGAGCCAGACCGAAAAGCTGCCTTACGAAGAGGATGCGAAGAAGGCCAAGACCCACTACGAGGAAAAGGTCGCCAGTGGTGCAGTGCCCAAGCCCATCAAGCGCATTCGCAAGGAGAAGCAGCCCAAGCCGGTGAAGGTGGCCAAAGAGTCCAAGGGATCTAAAGCTCCGAAAGAGCCCGCGGTGAAAACCAAGGTTTCAAAGGGGCCGAAAAAGGCCAAGGCCCCCAAGCATTCGGATGATGAGCAGTGATGAAAGAGAGCGAAAATAATTTCATCGTCGAGGTTGATAATAAAAACTACTTCACTCATGTCAAAATCGAAAATGAGTCTTAAAGCTTTGAAAGAGAAACATTCCCAGGCATGGCAGGCAGTGCGTTCTCGAATGGCGGAAAAGAAGGCCTTGGTGGACCAGCATCAATTGATTGCCAAGAGTGTCAAGGACGACGAAGCGGCCATTCAGAAGCAGCTCAAGGAGAAGACGAAGCATCTCAAGGCCTTGGAACGAAAGTTGCGTAAGGCTACGCAACGAGAACAAGAGGCAATGAAGCGTGCGGCTCGTGGTGAATGGAGTTCGGAACAAGTCATGGCTGCAGTGAGTCAGATTGAAACCGAACGAAAGGAGCATGAGGCGTTGTCAGCTGCGTTGCAAGACATGCAGGCTCAGTTGGCTCAGCGTCAACAGGCGTATGCATTGTCGAGTCAAGAAATGGAAAAGCAATCCCAAGAGTACGAGCGTTTGGCGCTTGAGGCCCAGGATCTCGAGGCCAAGACTTTGAGTATTGAAGAGGCTTTGAAAGAGTGTCGCGAGAACCCTTACTGTACCACTGAGGCGGTGGAGGTGATTATCAAACATTACGATCGTTTGCGAGTCAAGGACGCGGAGCATCATCACGCTCAAATGGTGCAATTAGAGCAACAGTTGGCCCTTGTTCCCAAATCGGAGAAGATGGAATCGGATGCGCTTCGTCAGGCGAAGAGTGATCTGCGGGCCATGGTGAAAGCCTACGCCTCTCTGAAGCGTGAATTGGAAGCCTCTTCGGAAGAGAACATCACTTTGACTTCGCGACTTTCGGCGGTGGAGCAAGAATTGTCCTTGCACGGTTCCGAGATGAATCAGGTGATCATGCGAGAACGAGAACTGCAGCGAAAACTGGAACAATGTGTGTATCCTAGTGACAAGTTTGCGTTGCAACAGCAGTTGAAATTGCACATGGAACGAGAGGAAAAGTTGAAGCAAGTGTTTGAAGAAGTGACTCGGGAACATGTGTCTCTGAAGGAACGCTTGGCCCAGACCACTCAACAGAATCAGGATTTGAAAGTCATTCTGCAAAAGTACGATACCAATTTGCGGGCGATGGAAGGCGCTGTGGCCAAAAGCGCCGAGCTTCAAGGTGAACTCAACCGAGCCATGAAAGTCAAGCGTAAACAGGAAGACCAGATGCAATTGCTGCAACAACAATTGACTGTGTTGGCCGAGGTCAATCACAAGCTAAAAGCTGAACAAGAAGCGTTGAGCAATCAATTGTCGCATTCTTCTTCGCCTGAAGAGACGGATGCCTTGCAGGAAAAGCTCATCAGTTGTCGTTCCAAATCCAAAGAGTCGATGTTGAAAGCGGATTCCTTGGTTCAGACCTTGCATCGACTGGAAAAGCAGCGCCAAGAGGACGAGGTCCGTATTCAGTCCCTGGTGAATCTTTTGAAAGACTATGAACTGACCCGTCAAAAGGTCCATGACGAAGTCAAGATTCGCGAGCAGTTGCAGGGCGCCTTGAGTCAGTGCGAAAACAAAAAGGACGTGGATGTGGATGTGTTGCGCAGTCAATTGGCCGAGGTACAGAAACGGTACGAGAATGAGATTCGCCAGCACCAGAGCAACATGGACGATGCCACGCGGCGTTTGGAGGCTCTGAAACAACAAAATCAGCAGAGTGTCAAGGATTTGGAACGGGTGGAGCGTTCTCCTGACGGTGTTATGCCGGGTCCCACTTGGAAGCGCTTGAACGAATTGGAGCAAAAGATTGATCAGGCCATTGCGCAAAGCAAAGCTGACCGTGAATCCTTTGCCAAACGATTGCCTTTGGAAATCCAGGCCAGCCACGCTCTGAAAGTGCAGCAATTGCCTGGTCACGAGGCTTTGCTTCGCATTCAAGGAGAGCATATGCAGGGTATGCACGAGCAAGAGAAAGAAATCATGCGAATCCAATATGAGACTTTGCAGAAATTGTATTCGGCGATTGCGAACAAGTCGACCAATGGCAGTACTTTGGAAGATATCAAGCGTCGCGGGCAGGAACGTGAGCAAGCGGCGATGAAGGATATGTTGACAATGCGGGCTTTGGCCGAGCGCTTGAATCAAGAGATGGCGCAGATGAAATCCTTGCAAGCCTCGATTCTGGATCAAGCGCGTTCTTCTACTCGTTCTCAGGCCAAGTCTTTGATTGACGATCAGGCCAATCTGATGCAGTGGCGACCGGCTATGTCACAGATGGATGTATTGAATCAGGCGCAAAAACAAATGTTGGAATCGGAACGTTTGCAAACTTTGCGTCAATTGGAAGGTCAGAAATCCTACGTGGATCAGTTGCAGACCCAGCTGCCACTGATGAATCAATTGGTGAAAACGATGGAGCAGGTTCCCACCCCGGACATGAAGCCATTGATCGATTACTTTGGCAAGACTCGTGATGTGACGTCCGAGGCCTTATCGAATGAGCAAGCCAAGTTGACGGGTTTAACGCGAGCCACAGGCGGTTTGGAATCGCAATTGGACGCGGTGTTGGCGCAAACATCACGCTTACGTTCCATTATTCCAAAGTTGGCCACCGATAAATTGCCGGATTATGCTGATTCTGCGCTGGCAGCTTTGGAGGATCCAAGCAAGTGGTCGGCCGAGTTTACCAAGAATCATTTGATGCGAGACAATGCACCGATCCGTTTGTTTGTGATTGATCCGCAGGCGACTACCAAAGCGATGACGTCTGGTACCATGAAGGACCGCTTGACAGGTAGGGACATGAATCCAAGCGGAATTCTGAAGGAGCCGCAAGTAGGAGCGCAGTTGACTTCGGTGCGGGCCAGTTCGGCCTTGTTACCGCCGGCCTGCAGAAAACTCGTCAACAGGTCGAACATCGCGTCGCCGTGCTTGGCGCGGGGCTGGTGATCGAGACAACATTCGAGGGCATCCGCGCATCCATCATGGTGCTCATGTCGTGGTGGGAGAGGCTGGGCAGTGTCGCCGTGGCCGCGCTTCATTTCGACCTGGCCGGCGTCAAGTCCGCATGGTCGGCCGGCGTCTCGCAGCTTGAGGCGGTCATTGCGCAGTCGTCAGAGCGCATCGTTGCGATGCAATCCCGTTACGGCCAGAAGATGGGCGAAACGCTGGCCGAGGGCGTCAAGACCGGCGCTGAAAAGTCGCTGGCCGCCATGAAGCTACCCGGGGGGGGAAATCAGGGGTCGTTCAAACTTGGGCAGCAGGATGACGACAAGGCCGCCAAGGACAAGAAAGACCCCGGCCGGATGCCGCTGTGGGAGGCCGAGATGGAAAAGGCCAAAGAAGCCTACATGCTGGAGCATGACCTTCGCGAGATGGGAAAG
>CALKVB010000005.1 GCA_937996605.1 uncultured Oxalobacteraceae bacterium
GCATTAAGTAACGCAGCACAACATTTAAAGAATGGCGACCTTGCAGCGAAGGGGCATTCAATTTCAAAAGCGATCGCCATTATTGAAAATGGTTTGCGCGCTAGCCTTGATAAGAAAGCTGGTGGTGAAATTGCAGTGAGCCTCGATGCTTTGTATGAATATATGAATAGTCGTTTGCTACAGGCAAATTTAAAAAATGAGCTTGAAGGTCTACATGAGGTTCAAGGCCTATTACGTGATCTTAAGTCAGCATGGGAAGCCATCAGTCCTGATAACAAACCCGCCAACGTGGAACGACCAATTCCACAACAAGATCCACTTGCACCACGTCGACCAAATTTTTTTGAGGCTTAAACAAGATGAATAGCATTGAGTTATTGGAGGTCTACGAAAAGGTCTCAGTAATCACATCGAACATGTTAGAAGCAGCACGCAGCAGTGATTGGGATCTTCTTGAAAAATTAGAACAAGACTGCAGCGTCGAGGTGAGCACATTGCGTGATCATGAGCGTAATGGAGATTTGCCAAAAGAATTACGAGATCGAAAGATTAGTATCATCAAACAAATTCTCGCCGATGACCGCGCAATTCGTGACTTAACTGAGCCATGGATGCAGCAATTATCCCAACTCATGAAAAGTACAAATACAAGCCGAAAACTTTCACAAAGTTATGGTGCAAATCAAATTGGCTGACAACGATGTCAGAGATTTTTCCGAGATTAAATTTGCCACTCCATCAAGCTGCGGGCGTCGTTGGGCCTGCAGCACTACGAAGCATAGAAGCGATCAAACAAGATGTAATCGCACAACTCAGTAAATTTCCGTTGGGGGCGCAGTTCCCCGCAGAAATTATCGCAAAATTAAGCGATAATACTTTCGTGGTGAATGTCGGCACCATACCTTTAAGGTTGACTCTCCCCAATCAACAAGCCAAAGTGGGTGATAAATTCAGTCTGAGCTTATTGCAGACTAATCCTACTTTAAGCTTCGCTATCGATGGCAAACAAGCGACAGCGGTTTTCGAACCAACTCCAAGAGAAAGTCATCAAGGAAAAACCTCACCTCAACAGGTGGTGGCACAACTCAGCAAGTTCCCTTCAGGGACGCTGTTTCGAGCTGAAGTTGTCGCCAAAATAAACGACCATACTTTCGTCGCAAATATCGGCAACGTATCTATGAAGTTGACACTGCCAAGCCAACAAGTCAAAGTCGGCGACACTTTAAGTCTTCGTTTAGTAAGTAACAACTTAAATAGCGACCAAGATATCAACCACAGCGCTAACCAAAGTTCCAAACCAAATACGAACCCAAGCTTAACTTTTACACTTGATGGAAAAAAAGTGATTGCGTTTTTCGAACCAATGCCAAAAGAAAGTCAATCAGATAAAACACAACACCAACGGCAGGACGAAAACAATGGTTCAGTTCCTAGAGCCCTACCAAATCCACTTTCCAAAGATGCAGCTTCTCAACTCGGCACTGGTCATACTTCCAACACTCGACAACCTCTTGCGAGCAACCTATCAAAAAGCATTGAAGTAAGCAGTAATAAACATTTTAACGAAGCACTTCATGCTTACCAACAAAGTGAGGCTCAAGCAAGCGCACATATTGATCTCAGTCCAACTGGAAAAATACTCGCGGCCGTATTAGGCGAAACTAGCAAGCCTAACATGAAGCTCTCAATCGTCGGCACGAGTCCGCTCACGGATGACATTACGGCTCGTGCCAATCCAAATCGATTGGCGAGTAGAATTGAAACTCAACTGCACAAACAAATCCAACAAAGTGGTCTCTTTTACGAGTCACATGTAGCGCAATGGGCAAACGGACAAAAAGATCTCAGCGAGCTACAACAGGAACCGCAGTCAACTTTATCGCTCGAGATCGAGAACACGATACTGACCGACAGCAATGAAGTCAAGCATGCCGCCTTGGTGCAACTCGTGCATCAACAATTGGATATCCTTGACCAATCAAGGCTCAGCTGGACCGGCCATTTAAGCGAAAGCGTTCCAATGGAGATGTTGATCGAGGTCGTCAATGATGATCGACAACAAGCAGAAACCGCAGGCGGCGAACACGAAAAAACCTGGCACACAAAGATCAATTTGCGGTTTCCTAAACTAGGGGAAGTCCAGATTTCTGTTGCACACCGAAACAATTCAAGTGACATCAAATGTAAAGTGGAAGGACAAGAG
>CALKVB010000006.1 GCA_937996605.1 uncultured Oxalobacteraceae bacterium
AGCAGGAACCGCCCAACATATCGGCGATCGTAAAGAACAACAAGACCGAGTCGCGCTTTTCGCAGCCCCCAATGCACCTGGCCATATGATGGCTGTGGTGGCCGATGGCATGGGTGGTAAAAGTGGTGGAGCGATTGCCGCAGAACAAGTTATTCGTTCTGCGAAAATGTTATTTGATGAATTTTTCCCCGGCAATGACATCAAAGCGATGCTCGAAGCTATCGTGAATGAAGCGCATACCGTGATTAAGCTTTCTGCGGTTTCCTCTGAAAAAGAACCTCACAGTACTTTCGCGGCGGTTGTGATTTCCCCACAAAAAGCCGTCTGGGCTCATGTTGGTGATTCACGTTTATATCGATTTTCTGGTCCAAACTTCGCGGAACGTACTAAGGATCACTCATATGTTGAACGCTTGGTCGACGAGGGCATGATTACTGCAGAAGAAGCAAAAAATCATAAGATGTCCAACGTCTTGGTGAATGTTCTTGGTTCAAAAAACGCCATCCCCTATGTTACTTTTGGGGAGAAAGACAATTTAGTCGCGGGTGATTCCTTTTTGCTTTGTTCAGATGGCCTATGGCATTACTTTACAGATACAGAGCTATCTGTTGCCGTTGGTGCGAGCACACCGCGCCAAGCGTCAGAACTCATGATACGTAAAGCTAGGGAACGTGCTAATTCTCACGGAGACAACGTCTCTTTCGCAATCGTGAAGTTATCGCCGCAGCCTGTAGAACAAAAAACCTATGTAGCCGAAAAGATGACTCGAATTATTTAAAATACTAACAACTAGAAAATTAGCCAATAAAAAAGGATGCACGAGCATCCTTTTTTATTGGCTAATACGGCCAGCGAAATACAGACAAAAACTAAGTCTTAAAACCTAATTCATAAAATTAAATAAAGATAGCGAGGTCGCCTTAATGAAAGACTGTTGCGCCGCCTGCAGTACTACCTGATTCTGGTTTAAATCGGTGATGGCTTTAGCGTAATCGAGATCTTGAATCTGTGAGAGTTCTTGCTTATAAATCAAACTCAAACCGTCACCCGCACTATTAAGATCGTCTAATTCTTTAAGACTCGTCCCGAAATTTGTTCGCGCACTTAGAACATTCGAAAGTGACTTATCAAGGTTACTATTGGCTTGATTTAATCGCCAATTCAAATCTAATTTTGCTTGCGAGGTCGTTGCTGAAGTACGCAAAGCATTAATTACGTCTGTCAGCGTTTCAAAGATGTTTTGATTTCCAGGTTGAATCGTGTACTTGTCATTCGGACCGGGTGCCGCGCTGGGGCCAGCGCCGTTTGCCACTGTGATGTCCATACCGTCAATCGTCACCGTTGTCGGATTCGAATAGGCAGTGGATGGCACAACCGTATTACCAGTTGTCGTATTTTTCACGGTGAAGTTCAAACCCGTCGCATCAAACGCGACTTCATAGTTATTACCTGTCAAGTTCGCTGTCGTAGGAACATTGATAGCAACCGAAGTCGCGGCCGTGCCCGTATTCGATGGATTTGGGACAACATTAAATTGATTAACAGATGTCCTGATATTGCCAAAAATAGCGTTTCCAGCTTCGCTGATTGGTATTTGTCGCGCCGAATCAACTTGAATTGAGCGTATTCCCTGATCACCATTGTATATCGCACCGCCTTGTGTCTTAGAAAATGGTGCTGTGGTAGAAGAAAATCCTGAAAATAAATAAGCCTCGGTGCCATCGGTCGCATTTGCGAAACCAAATAAAGCGTCCAGATTCCCCTGTAACTCATTTGCAATGTAACCACGCTCCTGATCACTCAAAACGCCATTACCCGCACCAACCAATAAGGTCTTAACGTTATGCAAAACATCAGTGACATTACTCAAGGTGTTTTCTGCGACGCTTAATGTATTTATTGCGTTTTTACGATTTGTCGCAAACTGATCATTGACCGCATCAGACTGTGAAATCACCAATGCCCGTGCCGATCCAATTGGATCATCAGATGGAGACAAAATACGTCGACCGGCGGCAATTTGTTGCTGTGTTCGATTTAAACCAACCTGAAGATCGCTAATGCGTCCGCCGCCGTTTTGAAAAATCGTGGTAGTACTGATACGCATAATAAGACCTCTTATCGACCAAGTGCCAACAAGGCATCAAACAATTGACTCGCAATTTGCATTAATTTTCCTGCAGCTTGATAAGCTTGTTGGTAGCGCAAAAGATTAGCCGCCTCTTCGTCGAGGTTCACGCCAGATTCTGCTTGCTGAGCTTGAAGTGCTTGGTCCAGCAATTTGGTTTCTGCAGAATTGGTGATTTCAAGCTCATGCGCTTTGTTCCCGATCAAACTGACAAACTGCCCATACGAACCTTGAAAGCTGGTAGTACCAGCGGCCATTGTATTTTTTGTCTGCAAACCAGCGAGTAAGACAGCATTGCGATTGTCACCGGAACCAGCAGCATTATTAGAAATATTAATAACATCGCCATTGCGATACGCACCGGAAACCACAAAACTTAAGCCATTAAAACTGACTGTCGAGCCCTCTACATATGGAATCGCCGCACCAGCCACGTAAGAAGTGACCGTACTACCGTTTTTCACAGTCACATTTGCATTCGCAGGAAAACCCGAAAATGAATTTGTAGCAGAGTTATATGTCAAGCTAGTCGCAGTGATTGGTGTCGAAGCAGCTAAGGTGAAAGTTTCGCCTGCACTTGGTGCACTTGGATTATCCTTAATAACAAAACTAATCCCGGCATAAGTTACCGTTGCACCGCTGGTGTACGGAACATTTACCACTTTTGGTGGTGTTGCTGCAGGAGCCGCTGCCGCTGCCACCTCATAGTTTGAAGTCACACCACCACTTGTCACCGACACTAAGGCTCCAATTGGAAATCCGGCCAGCGAATTTGGTGCAGTTGCGAAAGTTAAATTGAGTGGCGCAGCGAGCGTTGTTGACTGATAAGAATCTGCCGTTACCACTGGT
>CALKVB010000007.1 GCA_937996605.1 uncultured Oxalobacteraceae bacterium
GGATGTACCGCGATTTGGTACAGGTATTGAAGAGTTTGACCGTGTACTCGGCGGTGGCTTAGTGCCCGGAGGCGTTGTTCTCATTGGCGGTGATCCTGGTATTGGCAAGTCAACATTGTTATTGCAAGCCTTGTCGAGTCTCGCAAAGATCAAGAAAGTGCTGTACGTCAGTGGTGAGGAATCGGGAGCCCAGATTGCGTTGCGAGCCAAACGGCTAATGGTAGAAACAGATCAAGTCTCATTGCAAGCGGAAATTCAGCTGGAAAAAATTCTTAACACGATGGCCGATCACAAGCCTCAAGTCGTGGTGATTGACTCGATTCAAACTATGTACTCGGATGCCTTAAGTTCGGCACCTGGATCAGTGGCGCAAGTGAGAGAGTGTGCGGCGCAATTAACTCGTGTGGCCAAATCCAGCAATATCACCATGATCTTGGTCGGGCACGTCACCAAAGAGGGGGCACTTGCGGGGCCGCGTGTGCTTGAACACATCGTTGATACGGTCTTGTATTTCGAAGGTGATACGCATTCAAGTTATCGCTTGGTGCGCGCTATTAAAAATCGCTTCGGTGCTGTGAATGAGCTTGGCGTGTTTGCGATGACCGAGCGTGGTTTGAAAGGTGTGTCGAATCCGTCGGCATTATTTTTATCGCAGCACGATGCGCAAGTGGCAGGGTCTTGTGTGATGGTGACGCAAGAGGGTACTCGCCCTTTGTTGGTGGAAATTCAGGCACTAGTCGATACTTCACACGCCCCAAACGCGAAGCGTTTATCGGTGGGTCTTGAACAGAATCGTTTGGCAATGTTGTTGGCAGTTTTGCATAGACATGCGGGAGTCGCAGCGTTTGATCAAGACGTATTTATCAATGCGGTTGGTGGGGTGAAAATCACAGAGCCCGCTGCAGATTTAGCTGTGCTATTGGCGATTAATTCATCTATGCGAAATAAGCCTTTGCCTCGAGGCTTAGTAGTTTTTGGTGAAGTTGGATTGGCCGGTGAGATTAGACCGGCGCCGCGTGGTCAAGAACGATTACGTGAAGCCGCGAAATTAGGATTTTCAGTGGCAATGATTCCGAAATCGAACGCGCCAAAGCAAAAAATTGAGGGCTTGAAAATCATCGCTGTCGATCGTATTGATGAAGCGCTCAATAAAATTCGTGATGTTGATGCGCTTGATGATTGAATTGTTGTGCCGATTAAGCTTGAAATGAAAGACGACCTCTTTGGTGTCTTTCATTTGTAAACAATTAGGTACTAACTTGCACTCATTTTTTAACGAGTTTATTTCGCATCCTAGGCGTCATTACTGTTGCTAGCGCTTTGGGTAAGGTATCAGGATAATCTCTGCTGTAATGCAAGCCTCGGCTCTCTCGGCGCGACAGGGCACTGTTGACGATCAGCGAGGCCACTTCCACTAGATTGCGTAGCTCTAATAAATTATTGGAGATGCGGAAATTAGCGTAGTACTCGTCGATTTCTTCCTTCAACAATTGGATGCGATGTTTCGCTCGCTCTAGGCGTTTCGTGGTCCGTACGATACCTACGTAATTCCACATGAAACGGCGTAACTCGTCCCAGTTGTTGGCAATGACCACTTCTTCATCCGCGTCAGACACGCGACTTTCATCCCAAGCTGGAAGCTCTGGTGAGTCCAGCTGAGCTTGCGCTGCAATGTGATGGGCCGCTGCTTTGCCGACTACTAAGCACTCTAGTAGAGAATTGCTAGCGAGGCGATTGGCACCGTGCAAGCCGGTATAGGCAGTTTCACCCACCGCATAAAGACCCGGAATGTCAGTGCGTCCCATTGTGTCGGTGACCACGCCACCGCAAGTAAAGTGAACTGCTGGTACTACTGGAATGGCTTGTTTGGTGATGTCAATGCCGAGTTCTAAACAGCGTGCATAGATCGTTGGAAAATGTTCTTTCAGGAACTCTGGCGATTGATGGCTGATGTCGAGCTCAACGTAATCTAAACCACGTTTTTTCATCTCAAAGTCGATTGCCCGAGCGACCACATCGCGTGGTGCTAATTCAGCGCGCTCATCATGATTTAACATGAATCGCGTACCGGCGGCGGCTCCGGCTTCAGCAGGTAATTTTAATATGCCGCCTTCACCTCGCACTGCTTCGGTAATCAGAAAAGACTTGGCATAAGGATGATAGAGGCAAGTTGGGTGAAACTGCATGAACTCCATGTTCGCCACGCGGCAGCCGGCACGCCAAGCCATGGCGATACCGTCGCCGGTTGCTGTATCTGGATTGGTAGTGTACAAGTATACTTTTCCTGCACCACCGGTTGCCATTACCGTATGTTGAGCACTAAATGTGTGGACTGTGCCAGTTTTAATATCTTGCACATATAAGCCTAAACATTTCGGTGTGGCGGAAGTGTCGCCAACTTTACTTGAGGTAATAACATCAATCGCATAGTGGTGTTCGAACAAGCTAATGTTGGGATGTTTGCGTACCAGCTGCTCGAGTGTGACCTGAACCGCATGACCAGTAGCATCCGCAGCGTGAATAATACGTCTTTGGCTATGTCCGCCTTCACGTGTCAGATGAAAACCTAATTCCGCTTCGTGATCTTTGGTGAATGGTACGCCTTGTTCAATCAGCCAATCGATCGCCGCACGACCTTGCTCAATGATGTTCCTCGTTGCGACTTCATCACATAGACCACCGCCAGCAATAATGGTATCGGCAATGTGTTGTTCGTGACTATCGTGAGAATCAAGTACCGCAGCAATTCCTCCTTGAGCCCAATTGCTGGCACCATCTAAAAGCGTGCGCTTGGATATTATTGCAACTTTGTGTGTCTTGGCGAGGTGAAGTGCAACAGAAAGGCCTGCTAGACCGCTGCCAACTATGGCGACGTCAAATTTCATCATTAGTTTAAACCGTGATTGATGCTTAAAAGCGTTTGAGATTAGATCGGAAGAGCACACGTCTGAACTCCAGTCACCTTGTACTATCTCGT
>CALKVB010000008.1 GCA_937996605.1 uncultured Oxalobacteraceae bacterium
GTTTGATGCTAGTCGCAATGTCGATGAAGCCGCCGTGGATGTGCAAGCGGCTTTACTGCGTGCGCAACGTGCACTTCCCATCGAAATGACTTCGCCACCATCGTATCGTAAAGTCAATCCAGCGGATTCAGCGGTACTGGTTTTGGCGTTAACATCGCCGAGCTTGAGTTTGGCTGAGCTCACCAATTACGCGGAGCATTTGATTTCGCCTACTTTGTCGACGCTACCAGGTGTCGCGCAAGTCAACATCTTCGGTATTCGTCGCTATGCGGTGCGAATCCGTGTCAATCCTGGAGAGCTTGCAGCACGTAATATCAGTTTCGATGAGCTTAATACCAGTATCCGTTCAGCTAATTCAATCGCTCCGGTGGGAACGATAGATGGCGATAAACAAATGTTGACCATTGTCGCTAACAAGCAACTACAAAATGCGTCTGAATTTGCGAACATTATCGTTAGCAATAAAGGCGGTCAGGTAGTACGTTTGCGTGATGTTGCCTCGGTCGAAGATAGTTACGAATCGGTAAAATCCGTGGGTAATTTTAACGGCGAGCCAGCGATCATGTTGGCGATTCAACGTCAAACCGATGCGAATACGGTAAAGGTGGTGGATTCTATTAAAGCCGCTGTTCCTGGCTTCAAAGCGCAATTGCCAGCGTCGGTGAATATCACGATGGCGAATGATCGTTCGGTATCGGTTCGAGATGCCTTGCATGACGTGAACTTAACCTTGATCTTGACCATTTTCTTGGTCGTGGTGGTGATTTTCTTGTTTTTGCGCCATATGGTGGCGACCATTATTCCCACCTTGTCATTACCAGTTTCTTTGGTTGGCGCAGTGAGCCTGTTATGGGGTTTGGGCTATACCCTCGATAATATTTCTTTGCTTGGGATTACCTTAGCAGTAGGTTTAGTTGTCGATGATGCGATTGTGATGTTAGAAAATATCATGCGTCATGTGGAAATGGGCGAACCTCCGTTTGAAGCTGCATTGAAGGGTTCTCGCGAAGTTGGCTTTACGATTATCTCGATTTCCACTTCTTTGATTGCGGTTTTTATTCCAATCTTCTTCATGCCCGGCGTGATTGGTCAGCTGTTCCATGAATTTGCGGTGATTGTCAGCTTGGCGATTGTGGTTTCTGCTTTTGTTTCTTTAACTTTGGTGCCGATGTTGGCAAGCCGTTTTTTGAAACCAGAAAGTGCACATAAGAGTGGCGCCAAATGGATGCATGCCATCACCCATAGTTTCGAACGTATGTTTGACGCTTCATTGCGGTCCTATACGCGAGGATTAGACTTAGCGTTGAATTATCGTAAATCGGTGTTGTTCGTCGCCTTGCTGACTTTTGTGGCGACGGCCTATATGTTTGTGACGATTCCTAAGGGATTCTTCCCTGAAGAAGACATTGGTCAGATTAACGTCTCAACTGAGGCGGCCGAGGATACCTCTTTCCCCGCGATGGTGATATTGCAGGAAAAAGCAGCGAAGATTTTGCGTGAAGATCCGAATGTGCTGACTGTGTCCTCTTTTCATGGCGGTGGCGGTTCGCAAAATACGGGGCGCGGCTTTATCAACTTGAAGCCACGTGATCAACGCAAACCGATGAAGGAAGTGGTTGAAGGATTACGTAATAAATTGAAAGCGGTGCCCGGTATTACCGTGTTCTTGCGGCCAACGCAAAACTTACAATTGGGTGGTCGTCCGAGTAAGAGTCAGTATCAATACATTATGCAAAGTGTTGATGCAAGCTCGCTTAGTGATTGGGCGTTCAAAATGCAAGACAAGTTGCGTGCTGACCCTGGCTTTAAAGACGTAACGACAGACTCGCAGTTGCGCGGTTTGCAGGCTTCGATCGAGATTAATCGCGATCGCGCGAATTCCTTGGGGGTTGGTATCGATGCCATCCGCTCGAGTCTGTACAGTGCTTTCGGTGAGCGCCAAATCGCAACCTTGTTCACATCCGTGGATAGTTATGCAGTGATTCTCGAAGTCAGTCCTGACAACAAGAACGACGAGGCAGATATTGGTGGCATTTACGTACGCAGCAATACCGGTAGTCTAGTACCAATGTCGAGTTTCGCGACCGTGAAGCGTACCGTCGGCCCAACTTCGATTAATCACGTTGGCCAATTGCAAGCAGTCACTGTGTCGTTTAACTTGGCGCCCGACATGCCACTTGGTGATGCCACCAATAAGATAGAAAAGTATCGCGATGAACTCAAAGTGCCATCTACTATCATCACCTCCTACGGTGGCGATGCAGCGGTATTTAAAGACTCACAATCGGGACAAACGGTGTTGATCGTGTCTGCGCTATTAGTGATCTATGTTTTGCTCGGTGTTTTGTATGAAAGTTTTATCCATCCGATTACCATTTTGGCCGGTTTGCCTTCCGCTGCCGTCGGTGCCTTAATTGCCTTGGAATTGGCGGGCAAAGACTTAACCTTGATTGCAACGATTGGTATTTTGCTGTTGATTGGTATCGTCAAGAAGAATGCGATTATGATGATCGACTTCGCATTAGACGCACAACGCAATAAAGGTATGGCGCCGATGGAAGCGATCCGTGAAGCTTGCATTGAACGTTATCGCCCGATCATGATGACTACTTTAGCCGCTTTGGTCGGTGCTTTACCTATCGCTTTTGGTCTCGGCGCCGGTGCTGAATTGCGTCAGCCATTGGGTTTAGCAGTGGTCGGTGGTTTGATTTTCTCTCAAGCGATTACGCTATTTATTACTCCCGTAATTTACCTAGCGTTGGATAAATACAGTGGTAAAGGTCCGATTGTCGGTAATTCGATTTAAGCAGTATTTTTAGGCATCATCAACGAAAAAAGGCAGCGTGAGCTGCCTTTTTTGCATCAGAAATTTGAGTTCGTTTTCAGCTGAAAGCAGTGTTGATAATCCCACCACCCAGACACACATCACCATCATATAAGACAGCAGATTGTCCCGGCGTTACCGCCCATTGTGCATCGTCGAAGCACAATTGGAATTGCTCGAGATTGCCGCTAAAAGTACAAGCCATATCAGGTTGGCGGTAGCGAGTTTTAGCGGACAACTTTTCAATCGAGGGCGCTTGACCAGCGATCCAACTAACTTGGCCTGCTTCTAAAGCTTGCGATAGCAACCATGGATGATCATGTCCCTGTACTGCGTACAGGCGATTGTTCGGCACATCTTTGCGTGCGACATACCAGGCGTCGCTGCTGCCATCTTCTTTTTGACGTGATTTGATACCGCCTATGCCTATGCCTTTGCGCTGGCCTAAGGTGTAGAAACTCAAGCCTACATGTTGACCGATGACTTCTTCCTCTGGGGTGCGAATCTCGCCTGGTGCGTAGGATAAATAACGGTTCAAAAATTCACGGAAAGGGCGTTCACCGATAAAGCAAATGCCGGTTGAATCTTTTTTCTTGGCGTTTGGCAGATTGATTTGCTCTGCGATTTTGCGCACTTCGGTTTTATTGATTTCACCTAATGGAAACAAGGTGTTTTTGAGTTGTGCTTGATTCAAACGATGCAAGAAATAACTTTGATCTTTGCTAGAATCGAGCGCCTTGAGTAACTGAAATTGTCCGTCGACTTCCCGTACGCGAGCATAGTGGCCGGTCGCAATATAATCAGCCCCGAGTTTCATGGCGTGGTCAAGGAAAGCCTTAAATTTGATTTCGGCGTTGCACAAGACATCAGGGTTCGGTGTGCGACCTGCTTGGTACTCACGTAAGAATTCTGCAAAGACGCGATCTTTATATTCGCTCGCAAAATTGACGGTTTCGATGTCGACGCCGACCACGTCAGCGACGCTGACGGCATCGATTAAGTCTTCGCGTGTTGAGCAGTATTCAGAATTGTCATCATCTTCCCAATTCTTCATGAATAGCCCAATCACTTCATAGCCTTGTTGCTTCAGTAGCCACGCTGAAACCGAAGAATCTACGCCACCGGACATCCCGATAACTACACGTTTTTTACTCATTGCTTACCTGTGATTCAGAAATTGGAAAAGAGAAAGTGGTTTGGATTTTCACGCGTTTTTGACATTGGGATGCGTGTACATCAACTGCAAAGGTGCCCGCTGTCCTGCTAAGAAATCGTCCAAACAACGCAAGACTAAAGGGCTACGATGCTGATCTTGGCAAGCGAGGATTTCCTCATATGACATCCACATCGCACGCAAGATACCTTTATCTAAGAGACGATCATGTTGCGCTACGACTTGGCCACAAAACGCAAAGCGCAGATAAGTCACTTCTTCACCGGTCTTGGGCGAGATAAATTTCGACATGTAGGTGCCCACCAACGCTTCTGGAACAAAATCATGCGCCGTTTCTTCGAGCGTTTCTCGAATGACCGCTTGTTCTAAGCTTTCGTGCGGATTAAGATGACCAGCCGCTTGATTGATTCTGATGCCATCGGGAGTGATCTCTTCAATCATTAAGAACTCTTGGCGCCCTTGCTGTTGACGATAAACAATCGCAGCGACGGTGACAGAAGGTTTCCAGACGTCAGACATGTCTTTTTATCTCACATTAAACGCGGTTAACAAGGTCGTCATTTTACCCTTTGCGCTAAGCTTTCACAGCTGCGAGGGCTAAAAACGCGTAACGCATTTGCTAATAAAGATTCTGTCTATGCGGTCTGCTTTCATTTTTGTTGTAATTTTATTTATTTAAATGAGCGAAATCGTAGCCCACCGTTGTTGCGGAAATACATTCGTAAGCCTTACCGTATGTGGCTTTAGGGGGGAAGGTAGATGGTAAAGTGGATTGGCATATGTATGGCGTAAATCCAAATCGCCAAATATTGTTCGACTACTTCCTCGGAACTACCGTGACTTTGTTTTGTCGTTTTCGTGTAATATCGTTGTCGAATATTAAAGCTAGAATCAGCGTGCTATTGGAAACAAGAACTCAATTGGTTTCAAATAGCCTTCGAAAGTTCATTTACCCTTGATGTTTTTGTCGCACCCGTGTTTTATGTGTCTGGGTGGTGGCGATTTTTTACCAAAGAATCGTGTCGATAAAATGATGAAGGTCGAAAGTCATCACTTTTGATTGTTTTATAGGTTTTGCTTGGCACCTTGATTGGGCCAAGAAAAAATAGGATAAACGCAACATCGCGCTGGTATGCGAAATTCAAAATACCAGTGTTTGTGGTGCTGAGTCCAAAAACAGATTTTTTGAACGACGGCGCAAATTTACGATATACAACAAACTGAGGAGTACTTTATGAGAATCGGCATTCCCGCCGAAACACGGGCGGGCGAAACGCGAGTCGCAGCGACCCCTGAAACCATCAAAAAATACGTCAATGCCAAGCACGAAGTCATTGTGCAAGCAGGTGCCGGTGTCAGTTCATCGATTACGGATGAAGCCTATCAAGCAGCTGGCGCTACCATCGGTAGTGCGGCAGATGCCTTTAGCGCCGATTTGGTGCTGAAAGTGCGTGCACCGTCTGCTGAAGAACGTGCGCTCATCAAATCGGGCACAGTCTTAGTTGGTATGCTCAATCCTTTTGATGCAGACAATATCGCCGCAATGGCGGCGCATGGCATTACAGCGTTCTCACTGGAAGCAGCACCTCGTATTACACGTGCACAATCACTTGATGTCTTGTCTTCACA
>CALKVB010000009.1 GCA_937996605.1 uncultured Oxalobacteraceae bacterium
GATCACGCTACAAACTACCGAGATTTTAAAAGTAAAAACTAGAACGAGTCCAAATCTGTCGCTTGTGTTTGAGAACTCTGCAGGATCGGATGGATTCGCTGGCCTGATCCTTGAAGATTTCAAGACAATGTTTGAACAAAAAAAAATCAAAACATATGCGAGAGGGTACTGTCTTTCCACTTGTTCCTTCGCCTTCTTGATGGGTGAACATCCGACTTTGTTACCTCCAACTTCGTGGATATCACCTACATACTTGCTGGTACATCCGATAATGAAGGCAAACAATTACGAAATCGTTCGTGACAAAACAGATCAAATACTTCAGCAAATTGTAGCCAAGAGCCAAAACAAAATTTCAATAGAGTTTCTGAACCATATTTACGTAACGAAAAATCTTAAAGGTGGAATTTATATTTTTAGAAAACCCATTACAAATTCAGAAACAAAAGAAAAATCATATGTTCAAGTTTGTACTGGACTAGAGACGCGCATTCCATTTTCTTGCAAATCACTTCCCGATGTAACACCAGAAAGTCTTGGAATCAGTGTGGAATAAGGAAACTCGAATTACCGTTAGTGCCACGAGGATTCACTTCCCCCAGCAAAAGAAATGGAACTCACCCTCTCGGATGATGCAGCGCATGCAGTTGCTTCAACCTCTCCCTCGCCACATGCGTATAAATCTGTGTCGTCGAAATATCGGCATGTCCCAACAATAATTGAACCACGCGTAAATCAGCACCGTGGTTCAGCAGATGGGTGGCGAAAGCGTGGCGTAGGGTGTGTGGTGACAGCGGCGAGGTGATGCCGGCCTGGGATGCGCATTTTTTGATGACGACCCAAAACATTTGTCTGGTCATGGCGCCGCCTCTAGCGGTGACGAATAATGCGTCGTCGATTTGGCCGTTGAGGATGGCGGGTCTGCCTTCACTCAGATAACGCTGCAGCCATAGGCGAGCGACTTCGCCGAAGGGGACTAATCTGGTTTTACTGCCCTTGCCTGTGACGCGTAATACGCCGTCATTTAAACTGACTTCAAATGATTTGAGCGACACCAATTCTGTGACGCGCAAGCCGCAGGCGTATAGCAACTCTAGCATGGTGCGGTCTCGCAAACCCAATGGGGTGGTTTCATCGGGCGCTTGCAACAGCGCTTCTACTTGTTTTTCGCTGAGCGTTTTTGGTAAGCGATTGGCTTGTTTGGCCGAGCGTAGCTTGGTGCAAGGGTTGATGCTGATTTGGTTTTGTCTAAACGCTTGTTGGTAGTAGCGCTTGAGCACTGTCATGCGGCGGTTGGCTGAGGTCGCTTTTGATACGCTGTGCTTCGCTGCTACGTAAGAAAAAATATCGGACTCGGTCACTTGCAGTAAATGCTTCTGTGCGTTCACATGCAGCCATTCGGCGAATAAACGTAAATCGCGGCGATAGGCTTCTAGCGAATTCTTGGCGAGGCCATCTTCTAGCCATAAGGTGTCACAGAATTGATCAATCTGCGCTTGTACTTGTGCTGGTAACTCAATGGCTTCTTCTGCATTTTTACGAATGCGCTTGGCCTTAGGAATGGTTTTGTTTGCCGATTCCGTTTGCGGACTCTTCTTCGAGCTGGCCTTCTTCGATTGGGGTAATTCTGCTGCAGGTGGAGCAGCCGCGTCGCCTTCTTTGCGCTTTACCACAATGGCTCCTGCACTTGTGCGGGGATGATGCCGCTGTACTCGGGCACTTGTTCCAGGCGCAGCAGATAGCGTTTTACGCCGAGATGAAAACCAGTTTCATCGTCATGATGGGCAAAGCCGCCGAGACCCCCGCTGGCCGTCACGCGGTGGCATGGGATCACTAAGGGAAACCAATTGGCACCGCAAGCCTGGCCCACAGCGCGCGGTGCCGATGAGATGAGTTTAGCGATGTGGCCGTAGGTTTTGACTTGACCGCGCGGGATCGATGAAATCGCATTCCATACCCGGTGTTGAAATTCGGTGCCGACTTTTTTGAGTGGTAAGTCAAAACGAAAATCGGGGTCGGCGAAATAAGCTTCAATTTGTTTTGCTGTTTGTTCTGCACAAGCGTCGCTCGGCGCTTTTTCTGAAAAGCGATCCGGTAAATACACGAGTTCAGCGAGTTGATTGGCTTCGGTGCGTATGCCCATGTAGCCAAACGGTGCGGGCACAATGGCCGAGAAAATTTCAGATTCAGATGAGGACATGACAAACCAATTTGGAAACTGCATCAAACACAGTGTACCAAGAAAAAAGGCGCATCCTAAGACGCGCCTTCCAAAATTTTTCACGTTCGTGCTGTTTAGTCTCTTAAGTAGGACTCAGCTTATCTGAAACGCGAATCTCCCCCCCTTTTTGACTGCGCCCTGTGGGACGCTATTATTGCACTTCCATTTTCTGCCATGCTTGCCAACGCGCTGAAAAGTTCTATGTAGCTCTGTTTTTGAAACGTTCAGCATGTCGCAACGTGGGCAGAATATAGCATGCCTTTTACGCAAAACACACGTAGATTTTTTGAGAAAAAAAGCTTTGTTGCATTTGTGCTTCTGCAGCAGAGAAAGATCAGAAAAGATAAAAATTTTGTGTTAATCGCGTTTCGATTTAAATCATTTCCAAGTGGAAATTTAAGAGAGAAATTTCGACAAATTTGGATAAAAAAAAGCGCAAATGAAAGTTTCGTTTTCATTTGCGCTGATTTCTTTCACCAAGGCACTTTAGAAGTATTTTCTTGGTGAAATGTTTTATTTGAGAACTATTTTTATTCTCCAATTCGCCGCTTAGTTGTAGATCAAATTCGGCAACCACGTCGATAATGCAGGCACATAGGTAATCAACAATAAGAAACCGATCATCGTCATCAACCAAGGTAGAACCGCGACGGTCAATTCACTAATGCCCATCTTGGTAATACCTGAGGCGACATACAAATTCAAGCCCACGGGTGGATGGCACATGCCCACTTCCATGTTCACCACCATGATGATGCCGAAATGAACGGGATCAATACCCAGCTTCATCGCTACCGGAAATAAGATCGGTGACATGATCAAGACGATGGAGGAAGGTTCCATCACATTGCCCGCCAACAGCAAGAGTAAATTTACGACTAATAGAAATCCAATTGTTCCAAACCCATGGCCTAAAATCCACGCCGCCATGTCTTGTGGAATGTTTTCATAAGTCATCAAGTACGAGAAGAGCACGGCATTTGTAATAATGTAGAGCAGCATGGCCGACATCGCAGCGGAATCTATTAATACTTTAGGTACCGCTTTGAGGCTCATGTCTTTGTAAACAAATATCGCTACAATAAATGCATAAACCGCAGCGATCGCTGCTGCTTCAGTCGGCGTAAAAATCCCAGAGTAAATTCCTCCCATCACGATAACGATCAAAAACAAGCCCCATGCGCTTTTCTTGAAGGCGACAAATCGCTCTTTCCATGTAGCCTTGGGCATTCGTGGATAATCCTTTTTCTTTGCCAAGAACCATGTTGTTAGTCCCAAAAAGAATGCCAAAAGAATTCCGGGAATCACGCCTGCCATGAACAGCTTGCCGACCGAGGTATTGGTTGAGACCGAGTACATCACCATGACAATTGAAGGAGGAATCAAAATTCCCAATGCGCCCGAAGTCGTAATTACGCCTGCTCCAAATCTCTTCGGATATCCTTGCTTTACCATCGCAGGAAGAATGATCGAACCAATAGCGACCACTGTCGCAGGCGAAGAACCCGAAACAGCGGCAAACAGGGCGCACGCCAAGACTCCTGCTAACGCGAGACCACCATGCCAGTGACCGACCATACTCACCGCAAAATTAATCATCCGCCTTGCGACACCTCCATGAGTTAAGAAATTTCCGGCTAGAATAAAGAACGGTATCGCCATGATTTCAAATTTCTCGATCCCAGTGAAAAGCTTGTGCGCAACCTCCTCTGGCGGAAGAGTCGACATAGTGAAAAAGAAACCCAAAACTGTCAAACCAAGGGCGATCGAAATCGGCATCCCTGTCAACATCAAGACAATTAACAATACAAAAATAATTGTGGCGGTCATGGCGTAACCTCACTTTCCAAACCATCAACATGAGAATGGTCATGTTTAGGTAACTCACCGGTTTTCAAATAGCGCCAGCCGACCTGAAGAAATCGAAAAGACATCAACGAAGAGGCAATCGGAATCACTAAATAGACAATCCACAGCGGCAATTCGATCGCCTCCGACGTCATTTGCCCCTTATAGCTGTTGATCGTCATTTCACCACCTAGATAGGCAATAATCCCAGTGAACAAAGCCCCCGCCAGCACACTAATTAAAACACATAGCTTTTGGTACTGCGGACTCAAACGATTAACTAAAACATCCACTCCAACGTGAATACCAGATCGCACGCCATAAGCTGCACCGAACTTCGCCATCCAAATAAACAAGAAAATAGTTACTTCTTGTGCCCAACTAAAATTCAAACTAATCAAATAATCTTGAACATGTGGAATAGGTAAGCCAGACAAGTAACGATGTACCACAGCCGTAAAAGTGATTAGGGTCGCTAATGCCATCAAAAAAGCGATTAAATACTCTTCAAGGCGATCAAGTATCTTCATGATCGAACTCCTCCAATTTATTAAGTGCCGCGGCATTCCAATGCAAAGCAATTTCTCAAAATCACGCGGCACTTCTCATTATTATTTAAAACCCAAAGCTGCCGCCTCTTTGTTCACGCTTTGGATCAACTCTTTACCAATACGACCTTCCATCTCTTTTTGTACAGGCGTCAAGGTTTTCACCCACTCTGCACGCTCTTTATCGGTCGGTACATACACTGCGGTTTTGCCAGATTTCTTCACTGCTTCGAGAGCGTTATCGTTTTCAATTTGCGCAATTGCATTGGCGTATTGCGTTGATTGTTTCATCGCATTCGTCAACTCAGTACGAATATCTGCTGGCAAGCCGTCCCAGAATTTTTTGTTGACGATGACCGCATAGCCCAGATAACCATGATCGGTGATGGCCAGATGCTTCTGAACTTCGTGCATCTTCTGCGTATAGAAGTTGGAAATCGGGTTCTCGGTACCGTCGACCACGCCCGTCTGCAGCGCCTGGTAAACCTCGGAGAAAGCCATCTGCTGCGGCAGCGCGCCGAGTGCGCGAATCTGCTCTTCCAGCACCTTGGACGACTGGATGCGCAGCTTCTTGCCCTTGAGGTCGGCCGGCATCTTGATCGGGGTGTTGGCGGAGAACGACTTGAAACCGTTATCCCAGTAGGCCAGACCGCGGATACCCTTCGGCTCGAGCTTCG
>CALKVB010000010.1 GCA_937996605.1 uncultured Oxalobacteraceae bacterium
TGTCTTGGGTGTTTCGTACTGCTAAAGCCATTCCTATTGCCCCGGCCAAGGAAGACCCATGGCTGATGGAAAAAGCATTCGTCGATATCGCTCAAGCCTTACATGAGGGGGATCTGGTTTGTATTTTTCCGGAAGGTAGACTGACTAAAGATGGAGAAATGAATGAATTCAAAGGTGGCGTGATGAAGATTATTGAACGCACGCCAGTACAAGTCATACCGATGGCCCTGCGTGGCTTGTGGGGTAGTTTTTTATCCAGAGATAAAGGTAATCCATTTCAACGATCGTTTCAAAGAGGTCCTTTTTCTCGTTTGGAGCTAATCGTGGGTGAACCTCAATCTCCCGATATAGTTACTCCCCAACATCTACAGGAAATCGTAAAAAAATTGCGAGGGGATTGGAAGTAAAAGGGGGCAACTAACTGACTGGTGGATGGATTTTTTCATTTATTTTGAGATCTGATTCTTAATCATCGTGTTGTAAAAAATAAAATGAGAGGTAAAGCTATTGACAAGCAATTTGAGATTTACTACAGTTGTCGTACTACATCTGTAGGAGATCAAACTTTTGCTAGTTTGGGCAAAAATAGTGCACGCTAAAGCATGTCGAATTTGTTCCAGCATATGCAACAGTTTTGAACCTGAATCGTCGCAGCGTTTATCTAAAAAAGCTGTCGTCAGTCATATGCCGACGTGCCGAAATTGATGTTCGATCTGTGTGTTGAATACCTTTTTGAGAACAAAACATGAAGAGCAAACTTATTATTGCTGGAGCTGCATTGTTGAATCTGACTGCTTGCGTCAGTGTTGAAACCGAAGGGCCGACAGACCCGAGCGTGGTGGTGGAGAGAGAATACACAACTGGTAGTATGATTCCACAGAAAAAGGCGAAACGTAGTACGGATGTGAAAACAGTTAATAGTGATGATTTGATCACCATGCCACGTGCAACAACACCGTTAGATCCTATGGGTCGCAAATAATCTGTCGATTAAAGCTAATACTGGATTGGCGTCTTTGATGTTGAGTTTGAGAGAGCAAATTTAGAGAGCTGATTCAGACATCTACGTCAGAAAAACCTTAGCTAAGTGAAGGCGTAAATGCCGAAAAAAAAGACTCGCGAGTTTCATTGCGCGAGTCTTTTTTTAATTAGAAATGACTGCTATTGTTAATGTTGCCAGAGCGCCAAACCACCGGCGATGTGCCAAGCCTGTTCGTAGCCAAGGCGACGCAAACACTGCACTGCTTGCGAACTACGTCCGCCAGTACGGCAGAAAAATAACAATGGTGTTGGTCCTAACTCGCTTTCTTTGAGCCATTCAGAAAGTCCATTGGCTAAGCGACTCAAAGGAACATGGCGTACTTGCGTATCTGCTGGTACCTCAAAATGACTTAATTGTTGTTCATACGGTTCACGTACATCGACCATGACTGTACCTGGATGCGCCGTCAAAAACGCTTGCAGATCTGATGAAGGAATAGTGACTGATTCTATGTTACAGTCACAAGGTACTTCAAGCCGCGTAACGAGCTGTTTGTCGAAATCGTATGCGGCACAGAGCAGGCTTAGATTCGTAATGTGGTGCGCTAATTGATCACGCTCATCGCTAGAGAGCATTCCGTCGTGCATGATATCGCCAGTGAAAACAAACTCTGCTGGCATGTTTGAATCGCCATAAAGATAAATGTTGCGCTTGCCTTTCTGGGTGTTGACCGACAGTCCTTGAATTTGTTTGTCGCCTAAGTTCAAACGCTCGCCAACGAGAGTGTTTGTAGATGGTCCAGTGTAAGCATCGGATAGTAACTGAATCAAAGCCTGACTGTGTTGTGGCTGTGCATCATGGCTCTGCGTTGATAGAATGGCTTTAACAACATAGTGCTGGCAACGCATATATTTGGCGATGCGTTCGATCAGTTCTGGTAATGGGTCAATGACGATGCATTCCTTCGTCGCCGCACTCGCAATCATCCAAGTGCATGCGGCACCAAAAGAGAGTTGCATCACACCATTTGCTGGCAATGGCTCGATATCGCCTGTCACCATGCAGGTTTTACGTAAAGCTTCACCACAAACACGAACCCGCTTACATGCCTCGTCTATGTATTCTTGAGTAGTCGCTGGGCCAAAAGAAACACGCACAGCACTGGCTGCTTGCCATTCGGGTAAAGACATCGCTTGTAAAACAAAGCTTGGTTGCGCCTTTGCTGCACTACAGGCTGAACCTGCACTGACACGAACGTCAGCGGCATCGAACAGATCTAAAATTTCTTTACTGGTAAGTCCTGGTACAGAGAAATTTAATGTGGTCGGTAGGCTTTCTTCCAGTGATGCATTTAAAATCAGACCAGGGAAGGCTTCACGCATCGCTTCGAGAAGCTGCAAACGGAAGCGACTCAAAGTCGCATGGTCGCGAAAGCTGACACCATCACTGAGCGCTTGTAAAACCGCGCCTAAAGCAGCAATTCCAGAGACATTTTCTGTACCTGAACGCAAGCTACTTTCTTGTCCACCACCAGCAAGTAATGGTGTGAACGGTGCATTCTTATGCACGTACAACATACCAATACCTTTGGGGGCGTAAAGCTTATGCCCTGAGAAAAGTGAATAGTCGATGCGATGCTGATTTAATTTAAGCGGTAGTTTCCCTAGGGCTTGTACACCATCGACTAACCAGTATGCTGGACTATCTTTCAGGAGTTTTTCGATCGCTATGAGGTCGGTAATCACCCCAGTTTCATTATTGGCGGCCATAGTGCAGACTAATCCTGCTTGCGGTAGATGTCGCTCTAAAAATTGCAAGTCGTGGCGACCTGCATGGTCTACCGGTATAGGGATAATTCGGAAGTTAAGCTTGAGTACTGTATTCCAATGATGCAACGATTCCGGTACCGCTTTATGTTCAGTCGCACCGTAGAGTAAGTCGGTCGCAAGGCTTTCACCACGTGCTTGACGATCCCTAAGTGCGAGGAGGGCGGAAAATACCGCCGTTTGAATGCCCTCGGTTGCACCACTAACAAAGAGGAGTTTTCCCTCAGAACATCCAATCAAATCTGATGCAGTCTTTCTTGCTTGCTCCATCACTGCCTTCGCTTGCAAGCCGCTGCTGTGGACGCTGCTAGGATTGCCATAGTCATCCTCCATTACTGCCCTAGCGGCCTCTAGTGCAAGTGGCATGACGGGAGTGGTGGCGTTAGAGTCGAGATAAATTACACGGGAAGAAATAGACATAGTATCCAAGACGGCTAGATTGACGGCGAAATTGGTAAATCCAATATTCTTTATAACCAAAAAGAATAAACGTATTCGATTTAGATATAAGTAAGTGTCAATTTTAGCAGAATGCCCATACGTGACAAGCAGCAATTCGTGCTCGGAGGCCTAGTAAAACATGTGGAGCCTAGTTTTCTCTTCGTTGAAGTGCTGATCCTACTAGGTAGAGGGAGATAATGCGCAACGCAAACGATTACCAGAAGTTAAAACAGAAGTCGATTTTAAGTGTTAGTCTTATTTAAAGGGCTCTGAATTTTGATCTTAACCATCGAATTATTCCGCCTAGAAACGGTAGCTTTTGCCAAAGTTCTTCAGCGGGATCCCAATAATCGCGATGCATGGAAATTTTTCCATTTGTATCGAGCTGTAAATGGGACGCCCCCAACACCTCATAGTCATGGTGATTCAGACGGAAACGAAATATCCAACTCAGAAATACTTGATGATCTTGCGTGATTACGTCTTTAAATTCAAAACGTGGATTCTCCGTGGTACGAAACATGTGTTCGAAGATGAGTTTGATCGCCGCTGTTCCACGCACTTCATTAAATGGATCTTTAAAAAAAGCATCCTCGGTGTAAAAGTTGCTGATATGTTTCAGCGAGTCTTGATTCAGACTCGAATACCAATCAACGATAGATTGTGCGGATGGGTTCATAAAATCACCTAATAATTTCAGGCAGTAACAAAGCGCCGGATTAAGGCAAAACGCCAGCGATAAGGTAGGATCTGCATAAGCTTTAAAAACAGAGTGAACCGTTTCGGGAAATGAATTTCAAAATCACCTTGCTCGAAGCCCTCAATAATAGCAAGTGCGGCCTGCTGCGGGGTTTGAATCGCTGGCATGAAGAAGTTATTCTTAGCGGTCAATTCGGTGCTGACAAAACCAGGATTAATCAAATAGACATTAATATTTTTTGCATGCAAGTCGGAATATAGCAATTCGGCTAGATTGATCAATGCGGCTTTGCTCGGACCATAGACTGTAGCATTCGGTAAGCCAAGATAGCCTGCTACGCTAGCGATCACCGCAATTCCACCTTCACCTCTTTCAAGCATTCCAGGCAAGACACTTTGTATGCCTTGGTATACGCTCTGTAAATTGATACTCAGTGTATCTTCTGTCTCCTCGGGTATCAGTTCCCATGATCGCTCGGGATGATATTTCGCCGCGCAGAATACGACTAAATCGATTCTATCAATTTGATCGCGAAGTGCTTCCATGGCTTGATGCCATGAATTGGCATCAGCGACATCGAGGGTCAAAGGAATTGCTTTGTCGTGTTGCTTTGCGATTTCTTCCAGGCGTTCTGCTCGACGAGCGGACATGATGACGCTAGCACCGCGTGCCAGCAAAGCTTCGGCCAAAGCTGCGCCGATGCCACTCGACGCGCCGATGATCCAAACTCGTTGCTCACTCCAATGACGGATTGGGCGATTTAGCGGTTTAGTGAAGCGAAAGGAGGGCGTGCTCATCACAGTCTCCTGCGGAAAAAGATGCTGACTTCGCCCACTTCAAAGCCAAACTTGCTCATCTTGGTTCTATTGACCAAGGTATTGTCATCGATTAGATACATCCAATCATTCATATGCATTTCATAATTCGTACCGTCGACGGGGAGAATTAACACGTATTGCCATTTGAATGCATTGCCAGCGAGTTCTCCGTTAGCGATACCCTTTACGTCGTCTGCGCTGCCATTCCAATTTCCTTCGGCATTCTTCTTAAGACGCCAAATTCTCTGTTGTTTGCTACCATCGCTGTAGGTGAAGTGTTCATCCAAGATCAATTCTTCACCCAACTTTTTTCCTTCGATTTCTACGTGAAAACGTTTGACAACTTCACCCGAACGTTTTTGGAAAATGCCCCAAGCATCGGTTTTACCGATGAAGAATTTTTCTAAATCTAATTTTGGTGTTTCGTTCTTGTAGACATTCACGTCGGTTACTGCGCACGCACTCAGTAAAGCAACAGCGAACAGACTGAAAATACGACGTATCATGATGTAATCCTTTTTTGTGAATCAATGAGACAAATAAATGCAAGAATCTTGAGTGTGCAGGGAATAAGCGCGTAACAAAAAACCAGGGGG
>CALKVB010000011.1 GCA_937996605.1 uncultured Oxalobacteraceae bacterium
GCCAATCTATTACTGAGCAGTGCATTCATTTATAGCTTGGAGGCGGGCGCGGTAACTCCAGATAAATCATTAAGGACCGGTTCAAGCGCCAACGCAACTCAAAGTAAAAAAAACAAAGCGACCACGGATTTCGAGGCGATTTACACTAAAGAATGGGAATGGCGCCAACACCAAATGGCGGATGATGAAGATAGCCCTCAGGATAAAGTCATACCGAAATTACCTGTCGTGAATAAAGCCATGCAAGACAAGCGCATGGCGGTTTGGCAAAAAACCTTGAACCAACTCGATGCGATCAAAGTGGCAGAGTTGTCGGCAGAAGATCAGGTCAATTTTGCTGTGTATCGCAATCAAATTGAAGCCTTATTTTTGGCGCAGAAGTTCAAACTCTATGAGCGACCATTCAATGGAGATACCTCATTTTGGGGTAACCTCGCCGATGTCGCTAGGCGTGATCTTCGCAGCGAGAAGGACTATCAAAATTATCTCGGACAAATCGCCGATATTCCTCGCTATTTTGGAGAGCAAATCGAAAATATGCGGGCTGGCTTGAAGCGCGATTTCTCTATGCCTAAAGTGAGTTTGAAGGGGCGCGATGCGTCTGTGTTGTCGGTGCTAGAGGCCAAGACTTTGGAAGACAATGTGTACTTCACACCGTTTAAGAAAATGCCAAGTTCGATTGCGCCAGAGAAGCAAAATGCAATGAAGTTTGAGGCAAGAAAAATTATCCAAGAAAAGGTTCTGCCGTCTTACACCAATCTCCTCAAATTTTTGCGTGAAGAGTATTTTCCACACGCACAAAAATCGACTGCGGCTTATGATTTGCCAGATGGCCGTGCATTCTACCAATCTCAAATTAAGATCTATACGACGCTTGATCTAACGCCAGAAGAGATTCATCAAATTGGTCTCGATGAAGTGGCAGGTATTCGCCGCGAAATGGATCAAATTATGGCGGAGCTCAAATTCCAAGGCGGTCTTCCAGAATTTCTTAAATATCTGCGTACGTCTCCGGAATTTTATGCAAAGACACCACAAGATTTATTAAATCGTGCGGCGTGGATTTCTAAGATGTTCGATGCCAAGGCGAGTAAATATTTTGGGCTATTGCCACGTCAACGATTCGCGATTATTCCGGTGCCAGATGACATCGCACCGTTTTACACGAGTGGCCGTGGTGGTCCTGGCGTGTATTTAGTGAATACCTATGACTTGCCGTCACGTGCCTTATATTCCTTACCAGCGCTGACTTTGCATGAATCGGCACCAGGCCATGCCATGCAAATGTCCTTATCAGCAGAGAATAAGAACTTGCCTGTGTTCCGTCAAAATTCGTATATCTCCGCCTACGGCGAGGGCTGGGCTTTATACGCTGAACGTTTGGGTGTGGAGATGGGAATGTACACTACGCCGTATGAACGGTTCGGCATGTTGAGCTATCAAATGTGGCGTGCTTGCCGCTTGGTGGTAGACACCGGCATTCATGCCAAACGCTGGACGCGTGAGCAAGCCCAACAGTATTTCCTCGATAACACAGCCTTGTCTGCGCACGAAATTGAAACTGAAGTCGATCGTTATATTACCTGGCCGGGGCAAGCTGATTCTTATTATTTGGGATCGATGTCGATCTGGAAAAACCGCCGACGTGCGGAAGCCGCCTTGGGCGAGCAGTTTGATTTGAGAGCTTTTCACGATGCGATTTTGGCATTAGGTTCTGTGCCGCTTTCGGTGCTCGATGCGCGAGTCGACCAATTTATTGCTGATGGTAAAACGAAAGCATCTAAAAAATAAGGAAGCGATGAGTTCTAAGCAATGTGTGACTTGAGGCTGAACAGAGCAGTGTTTGATGTATTCGATCTTGGTCAGCGTTAAGTTTTGGTAGACTCTCGAACGTATAGCCAGAATATAGACTTACTTACATTTTTGTGATTTTTCTAGTAACAAAGTTGCAGTGAAATCAGGCAATCTTCGCTGGAAGAGGCGCGCAAAAATGGAATTGAAGTACTAGCTGTGCTAGAATCCAAAGGTTTTTTGCAACGCCGCAGGAGCGGCTGTTATCGTAGAAGCTGCGATAACGCACGCAATTGTGGCTTTATTTGAATTGGCCGCCATAGGCATTATGCCCATAAATCTGTCCTTGAACTCTCTCGCAGCTTGCATCTTGAGTGCGCATGGTGAACTTTCCGTTATCTTTCGAGATAAGTTGGATGAGGATGATTGTGCTTGTTCAAATCGTGTCGTTGCAAATTTCCCTCCTGCTCAAAATTCCCTGACATAAACATCACAGCGTTAACGACCTTATTGTTGTTGACGCTATTTGGTTTTGCATTTTTGTCTTGTTGAATGCTTTGAATGGGGCGGTAGCAAGTTTTTTGTTCGTTTAGGACTTAAGCAAAATTGCGCTAGCTAGGCGCGTCGCGAAGGGTTGTGCAATTCCACAACAAGGCGACGACAACGACGTTAGTGTCTGTTTTTCATAAGTCCACCAGTTTTTGTTTTACTTTTTAACTAATACCTCAGTGTCTGAAGGGAAGTCGTATGAAAATCCATGAGTATCAGGGTAAAGAAATCCTCCGTAAATTCGGAGTGACCGTACCGCGCGGTATCCCATGCATGTCCGTTGAAGAAGCAGTCAAAGCTGCTGAAACTTTAGGCGGTCCAGTATGGGTGGTCAAAGCACAAATTCACGCCGGTGGCCGTGGTAAAGGTGGCGGCGTTAAAGTTGCTAAATCCATGGAGCAAGTACGCGAATACGCAGATGCGATCATGGGCATGCAATTGGTGACACACCAAACTGGCCCAGAAGGTCAAAAAGTACGCCGCTTGCTGATCGAAGAAGGCGCAGACATCAAGAAAGAACTGTACGTCAGTATGGTAACTGACCGTATCAGCCAACGCGTGGTGTTGATGGCATCCTCCGAAGGCGGTATGGACATCGAAGAAGTCGCTGAGAAACATCCAGAATTGATCCACTCTATCGCGATCGATCCAACTGCAGGTTTGCAAGATGCTGAAGCCGATGACATCTCCCGTAAAATCGGTGTGCCTGAAGGCTCTATCGAAGACGCACGTGTTCAATTGAAAGGCTTGTACAAAGCTTTCATGGAAACAGATTGTTCTTTGGCTGAAATTAATCCGTTGATCTTGACTGGTTCTGGCAAAGTGATCGCGCTCGATGCGAAATTCAATTTCGACGCAAATTCATTATTCCGTCAACCAGAAATCGTCGCTTATCGCGATTTGGACGAAGAAGATCCAGCTGAAATCGAAGCTTCTAAATTTGACCTTGCTTATATTTCCCTCGATGGCAACATCGGTTGCTTGGTGAACGGTGCAGGTCTGGCGATGGCAACCATGGATACCATCAAATTGTTCGGTGGCGAACCAGCGAACTTCCTCGACGTAGGTGGTGGCGCGACTGCAGAAAAAGTGACTGAAGCATTTAAGATCATGTTGAAAAACCCAGGCTTGAAGGCGATCTTGGTCAACATCTTCGGCGGCATTATGCGTTGTGACGTGATTGCAGAAGGCGTGATTACCGCGTCTAAAGCAGTGTCCTTGCAAGTGCCTTTGGTGGTACGTATGAAAGGTACTAACGAAGATATCGGTAAGAAAATGTTGGCTGACTCTGGTTTGCCTATCATTTCTGCAGACACGATGGAAGAAGCCGCGCAGAAGGTTGTTGCCGCTGCTGCTAGTCATAAATAATATAAATGCGTCATTCCCGCGAAAGCGGGAATCCATTTACAGATGTTGAGTTATACCTACATACTTTCTGATAAGCCGCGGGGAACACTTTATATCGGTGTGACTTCAGATTTGATTAGACGAATTTGGCAACATAAAGAGTCGTTTGTTGATGGGTTTAGTGCAAAGTATGGTTTGAAAAAATTGGTATGGTTTGAAGTTCATGAAGATATAAGCGAAGCCATAAAGCGCGAAAAACAGCTTAAAAAATGGAATCGTGTTTGGAAGATCGAGTTAGTCGAGAAAACCAATTCTGAGTGGCGAGACCTGTATCCAGAGCTACTAAATTAACATGGATTCCCGCTTTCGCGGGAATGACGAGATAGAGGAATATATGAGTATCCTGATTAATAAAGACACTAAAGTCATCACCCAAGGTATCACTGGTAAAACTGGCCAGTTCCATACACGTATGTGCCGCGACTACGCAAACGGTAAAAACTGTTTCGTCGCAGGTGTAAATCCAAAGAAAGCTGGCGAAGATTTCGAAGGCATTCCAATTTACGCGAATGTTTCTGAAGCTAAAGCAGCAACTGGCGCAACGGTTTCTGTTATCTACGTTCCACCAGCAGGTGCAGCGGCTGCGATTTGGGAAGCGGTTGAAGCGGATCTCGATTTGGCGATCTGCATCACCGAAGGTATTCCTGTTCGTGACATGATGATGTTGAAAGACCGCATGGCAAAAGCCGGTAGCAAAACAAAATTGCTCGGCCCTAACTGCCCAGGTTTGATCACACCAGACGAAATCAAGATCGGCATTATGCCTGGTCACATCCATCGTAAAGGCCGTATTGGCGTGGTTTCCCGCTCTGGTACATTGACTTACGAAGCGGTTGGTCAATTGACAGCACTCGGTTTGGGTCAATCTTCTGCGGTCGGTATCGGTGGTGATCCAATCAACGGTTTGAAACATATCGACGTCATGAAGATGTTCAACGATGATCCAGATACAGACGCTGTGATCATGATCGGTGAAATCGGTGGTCCAGACGAAGCGAATGCTTCTTACTGGGTACGCGACAACATGAAGAAGCCAGTGGTTGGTTTCATCGCTGGTGTGACTGCGCCTCCAGGCAAACGTATGGGCCATGCTGGTGCTTTGATTTCTGGTGGTGCTGATACTGCGCAAGCAAAATTGGACATCATGGAAGAATGCGGTATCAAAGCAACCAAGAACCCATCTGAAATGGCTCGCTTGTTGAAAGCAATGCTGTAATCCAATTACGATTGGACATGTTTGTTTAAGAAACAGGGGAGCGTGGCTCCCCTGTTTTGTTTATAAGCGCTATTTTGTATTTTTAATTGAGGTTTCTTTTTTGGGTAAAAGACGATGGAGTGGTTGGTCGATATCAGTTGGGTCACGGTAGGGCAAATTATCTTGATTGATATTTTGTTGGGTGGAGATAACGCAATCGTGATCGCGATGGCCTGCCGTCAGCTACCTGAAAATCTACGTCGCCGAGGCTTGATGTGGGGCACTCTAGGCGCCATCATCGCCCGCATCGTGTTACTTGTTATTGCTAGTCTCGTGCTGAATTGGACCTGGATCAAAATCCTTGGTGGCGCCCTTCTGTATTGGATAGCACTTAAAATGTTGTTGAGTGATGAAGAGGATGAAAAAGAA
>CALKVB010000012.1 GCA_937996605.1 uncultured Oxalobacteraceae bacterium
TCATCTATGCAAATGCCTTTACGGAGCCTGAAGCAGCAATAAGTGAAGTCGAACAATTCCTCAAACATGCTCGGTATGCGAACAAGCCTGCGATTTCAACGCATATTAATGCAGCCGAGGGAGTGATCTATGGACGCAGAGAA
The DNA here is from genome assembly GCA_937996605.1 of uncultured Oxalobacteraceae bacterium. Lineage (GTDB taxonomy): Bacteria > Pseudomonadota > Gammaproteobacteria > Burkholderiales > Burkholderiaceae_D > Undibacterium. The sequence continues at coordinate 144 of CALKVB010000012.1, forward strand.
CCATCGAGGGGGGCACGAGCGTATTTGCGCTCTAGCGCACATGCGAAACAAGCGGGACTGATTCGCTTGGCGATTATTTCTTCCGGAAATGCCTGTGAAGTTTTCCAGAACATTAGCGATCTTGAGAGTGCTTCTCAAGCGATCGAATTTTCAATTGGCCTAGCAAAACAAGCAGGCTGGCCAGCACTCATGGGGTTTTGTTATGCCCATCTTGGAAGAACTGAGCGAGACCTCGGCAGAATTCAACAAAGCCGTCAAACTCTCCAAGAGGCACTAAATTTTTTTCCTTCTAGCTACGCGGGAATCAATAAAGCAATCGCCTATCGAGAACTCGGAGAAACTCTACTCGTAGAAGGCAATACAGATCAGGCTTTAACATCGTTCCGAGACGCTATTGATTTGTTCCGAGCCGCAGAATCGATGGATGATTTGCCTCACACTTTGATTCGCTATGCGAGGGCTTTATCAATCGCCAATCACGTTGAACCAGCATTAATGGCGATCAATGAAGCGCAACAACTATGCAAAAAATTTAATTTCTCTGCACTAAATGTCTCTTTGCATCAGGTTTTAGCGGAAATTTATAGCCGACACCAACTCAGTGCGCCGATTGGAATTAATGAACCAAATGCTGTCATTCATTTTCTCGAGCGAGCTCTCAGTGCCGGTAGCATTATTGATGGCTGGCAGGCGCCGCCAGACTTTCTCATCATGCTGAGTGAAGCGTGGGCACACGTGGGAGATATGACAAAAGCATTAGAATATGCGCGAAAAGCCTTACTTGCCGAACGCAGCGAGAACAAATTGCGGCTGGCGTATAAAACCGCGAATATCCAAGATCATCATCAAACTGAAAAGGCGCAGGCCGAAGCGCAATATCATCATTTAATTGCGATAGCAGAGTCTAATCGGGCCCGTACCCTTCAAGACACCAAAGACACCTTAGTAAAATTAAGTAAAATTGGACAAGAAATTACTGCAAAACTTGAGAGTGGTGCCGCATTTATTACCATTCACAAACACCTACAAAGCCTGTTAGACGCATCGAGTTTTTGCACCTATCTTGTCGAACCAAATCAGCAACAACTTGCTCTAGTCTATGGGGTACAAAATCAAGGACACATTGATACCCATCGCATTTTTATAGACGATCCAGTAAGTTTGATTGCAAAATGTGCACGTGAAAGAAGAGAACTAAAAACCCATCATCTCGAAGTTCCTTCCACAGTCGATACACGAAGTGAAGCGGCTAGCAATGCCAGTCAATTGTTCGCTCCCTTAATTGCGGGTGAACGTCTACTCGGCGTTATGATGATTGGATCTGTCGCAGAAAATGCGTATTCAGATCGTGAGCAACTCATCTTTACAACCATCAGCGCATATGCAGCCATTGCCTTGGACAATGCTGGCGTGTATCAACAACTTCAGGCAACGCAAGCTGAATTACTACTCGCGATTAAAGAGCTTGAAGTCGCTCAGGAAAAAGAAAGGCATGATAAAGAACGCGCCGAAGAGGCAACCAAGCTGAAATCCGAATTCCTCGCCAACATGAGTCATGAGATTCGCACACCAATGAATGCTGTTATTGGCATGACATACTTGGCCTTGCTCACAGAGTTAGACCCCAAACAACGAGAATACCTCAACAAAATTCAACTTGCGGCAAGCTCATTACTTGGCATCATCAACGACATACTTGATTTTTCGAAGATCGAAGCTGGGAAGTTAGAAGTCGAGTTTACCCCATTCGCCTTGGAAGAAGTCATTTCGCAACTGTCGGACATTACGGCTCAGAAAGCAATCGATAAAGGACTTAAACTTAGCATCGATATTGAAGATGGCTTACCCAATTATTTTGTTGGCGATCCACTTCGGATTGGACAAGTACTCACCAACTTGGTTAACAATGCGATCAAATTTACTACGACGGGTGAGATCAAAGTCCAATGCAATTCCGCTCACTATGGAGATTGTGAAACTGCTGAAATACGACTTAGGTTTTCGGTGCAAGACACCGGGATCGGCATGAAACCAGAACAAATACAAAGACTGTTTCAACCATTCACCCAAGGCGACGGCTCAACTACCCGAAACTATGGAGGAACAGGTTTAGGATTGTCGATTTCGAAACAACTAATTGAACTCATGGGTGGTCATATTGAGATGGAGAGCGAGTACGGAAAAGGTTCTATTTTTCGATTCGAACTACCACTCCCGATCTACGAAAATACCAACATCAAAAATAAGACCGAAAAAGAAAAAATCAACGTACTCGTTTATTCACATGACGCTGAATTGTTAGACAGCATCCACCTGCTGATTGACACATTAAATCGACAGCAACGTAAGAATTTCAAGCTCTTTACCAATGACAAAGCACTCCATTTATTGACCACCGATGAAAGCGCACAGTGGAAGCAAAGTATATTGAGTATCGATGTTGAATCAATAGAAATCGATACATCCGTTTTTTGGACTACTATTGAAAACTTTAAGCTTTCACAATTCGGCGCGATTGGAGTAATTGGTACACCAAAGGGAAGACTACCGAAAAACTTTCAAGATTTTACGAATCATCTCAACTTCTTCGAGAAACCACTTTTGCAAAACAAATTTATTCAATTTATTTCAGCCAACACTGACTCAACCACTGAATCAACACAAGTCTTATCAAATCAGTTGTTCATACAAAAACCAACGAACTCTGTTGATGCAGAGCCGCATGGTAAGGCAACACCGCACATATTGTTAGCGGAAGATAATGAGTTCAATCAAGAGATTGCAGTTGAGTTACTCCATCAATTCGGCTTCAAAGTTACCGTCGCACAAAATGGGAGGGAGGCAATCGACTTGCTATCGAGCCATCAGCAGGACTATTTTGACCTTGTCCTAATGGATCTAGAAATGCCTGTGTTAGACGGTCATGATGCAACGATTCAAATTAGAACGATGGCCCAATTCGACCAATTACCTATCATTGCACTGACAGCACACGCAATGAAAGGAACAAAAGACCGATGCGTTGAAGAGGGCATGCAAGATTACATTAGCAAACCTTTCAATCCCGATCAACTGTTAAAGACCATACGGCAATGGCTCAAGTCATCGCGAAGAAAGACTGAAGAAATAGAGAAGCCAAGCACCCCGCAGCAATCAACTTTCGAGTTTAAGACCCTGGACACCGTCCGCGGTTTAAGTTCGGTGGCACAAAACCACAATCTCTACCTGAAACTATTAGATAAATTTCGTCAAAGTCACGAATCGCCCTCTTCCGATGGGTGTTTTTTGTCAGTTGAAAATATTGGAAGCACTGACTTCAAACGCCAAGTCCACACGCTTAAAGGTCAGTGCGCAACTCTCGGTGTGAGCGAGGTCGCCAAACTGTGCACCGAATTAGAAAAGATGGTCGAGCAGCAAGTAACTGATTTCCAGACACTACAAGCCGCTGCCGATTTATGTACTCAAATCAATCAGGCACTCAGCGCGACCCTCCAAGAGCTCAATTACTACTTCGCAACAAAAGCTGCGACGACAGAACCAGGGCATCAGTCACAAGAACTGCACAAATATGCAGAAGTCAGAACAACACTTCAGAGCTTATTGGAAACAGCTAACGTTGAAGCAGTTGAGCACTTTCAGTACTTCCAGTCCTTATTCAAAGTGCACCTGACTCACGCCAGTTATTTGCAATTAAATCACGCAATCGAACATTATGATTTTGATCGCGCTTTACAAATACTTAACGTCTAGCTTATTCAATCGCCAACTTCTTCTAGGTCTAGACTAGAAGTTCACACGATTTCAAACATTTACCTCCATATTCAAAGCGTTTTATGTCGCAGTGCAATAAAATCGCGCTATACTAAGCTTATCGATCCATCCCCACATTCCAAAAGACTGTGTCGGTGAATTGCAATTCCTCTACTTCATCACTCGGAAAATGCGAAATGCTATATCAAATCCATGAATTGAATCGTTCATTTCTGACCCCGCTTACCAATTGGGCAGAGGCGACATCAAAGCTATTTGCGAATCCAGTTTCACCGTTAGCTTATAGTCCTTTTTCCCAGCGCATTGCGGCTGCCTATGAACTCCTGTATCGCCTAGGAAAAGACTATGAAAAGCCAGCATTTGACATTCAATTTGTCAAAGTAAAAGATAAAACAGTAGAAATAATCGAAGAAGTTTCTCTCGCCAAACCATTTTGCAACTTAATTCATTTTAAGAAGGTTGATGCTGCAAAAAAATCGAAGAACGAGACAGAGAAACGTATTCTGATCGTAGCGCCACTTTCTGGTCATCATGCAACACTTTTGCGCGACACAGTGAAGAGTTTATTGCCGACTCATGATGTGTATATCACGGACTGGCGAGATGCCCGCATGGTCCCGCTATCGGAAGGTCCATTTCACTTACACGATTACATTTTCTACGTTCAAGAATTCATCCGTCACTTGGCGCCCGATCTACATGTCATTTCTGTTTGCCAGCCGACAGTTCCAGTTCTCGCAGCGATATCACTGATGGCGACGGAAAATGATCCCGCCCTGCCTAAGAGTATGACCATGATGGGCGGACCGATCGACCCTCGCAAGTCTCCGACACAAGTAAATGCATTGGCAACGGAGAAGAAGTTTTCATGGTTTGAAAACTCTGTAATTTATAACGTGCCAGCTAATTATCCTGGTTTCGGGCGTAAGGTCTATCCAGGTTTCTTACAGCACGCAGGATTTGTCGCAATGAATCCAGATCGCCATGCACAAAGCCATTGGGACTTTTATCAACACCTGATCCAAGGTGATGATGAGTCTGCGGAACAACACCGCAAATTCTATGATGAATACAATGCGGTTTTGGATTTACCAGCAGAATATTATCTAGAGACAATCAAAACGGTGTTCCAAGAGTTTCGTTTGCCCAAAGGTACCTGGGAAGTTCAAGGAAAGTTAGTTCGCCCTCAAGACATCAAAACAGTTGCATTGTTTACTGTCGAAGGTGAACTTGACGATATTTCCGGCCCAGGACAAACACAAGCCGCACACGATTTGTGCTGCAATATCCCTCCTGCTATGAAACAGGACTACGTTGCGCCGGGCGCAGGTCACTACGGTATTTTCTCTGGGCGTAGATGGAGGGAAATTATTTGTCCTAAGGTAGTTGCTTTTATTGAAGCGAATTCTTAATCTTAGACGACTAAGACCCCTTCAAATCAAAAGAGTATTCCGGTCGTATTCAATGGGTGGTCGAACCACCCATTTTTATTTTCGCTCAACACAACCCTATTTTTGCATTCTTCATTTTTGACAAAATGCGCTATACTGCCCGTTGATTGATGCAGCTACCATTATCTTTTTGGCACACCTTTTTTCGGATCTTGATCAATTGATGCGCAATAAATTCACTCAGAAAATTGGCAAGGCTATAGCGCTGAGTACGTTGCTCGGTACGCTAAACTTCATTCCGGCAAGTGTAATGGCTGCGGATGAAAACACCACAGAAACTTCCAAAGCAATCACAGCACTTCGAGACTTGCGTGATAAGACTTCAGATCTCACCATGAATGCGATGGGTTTGTTAGGTATCAAATACAAACGTGGCGGGAACTCGCCTGAAAATGGCCTCGATTGCAGTGGCTTTGTTAGACTCGTATTTAAAAACACTGGTGAGACTGAACTTCCGAGAACTGCTAAGGAAATCAGTAATCAAGGAACATCAGTCGATCCAAAAGATTTGAAACCTGGAGACTTAGTGTTTTATAACACTTTGAAAAAGAGTTTTTCACACGTCGGAATTTATCTAGGCGACAACAAATTTATCCATGCACCCTCCGCCGGAGGGAGAGTTCGCATAGAAAGTATGGATCTCGACTATTGGAGAAAACGCTTCAATGGCGCTCGCAGAATTAATGAAGAAGCAAAAAGCAAATAACTAACGTTCTTGCATCGCCTTGATTTTTTCTTTTAACTCCGGAAGAACAGCATTTGCCGCGCGCTCTCCCGCCAAAATAGCAAGATTTCTGCCATTAAAATCATTGCCTTTCATCGTTGCAAGCTCAGGCTTAATCACAACATCTGCGTTTTTTAATTCGAAGTGATTTAGACTTTGTCCCATTATTGTGAATGTCTGCATCAACACTTCCAAAGAACTCGCAGCCGCCTGCGAATCGGGCGTTGATGAAATATTTACGGCAATAACAAAATCCGCGCCCATCTCACGTGCAAATCGAACGGGAACTGGCGATACCAAACCACCGTCAACATATTGACGATCATTTATACGTACTGGTTGAAATACTCCAGGTACGGAAGACGAAGCGCGTACCGCCAAGCCTGTGTTCCCACGCTGAAAAAGTATCGGTAATCCCGTATTCAAATCAGTCGCAACAGCACCGAAAGGCTTCTTCAGTTTTTCGATGGGAACTTGCGAAACCATCTTGTTTACGTAATTTTGCAGTGCTTCACCTTTAAGCACTCCACTACTCTTGGAAAATAGCGGCACCGACCAATCAGAAATTGTAGACTCGTCCATTTCAAGCGCCATCTTTTGCAGCACAAATCCATTGTTGCCCGCTGCATACATCGCACCAACCACGCTTCCCGCACTAGTACCGACCACGATGTCTGGATAAATCCCTTGGGCCTCTAAGACCTTGATGACACCAATATGCGCGAATCCACGAGCTGCACCGCCACCCAAGGCTAAACCAATTTTTATCGGACGAACAGTTTTCACTGGCGGCTGCAGCTCCGCTTTAATAGTCGGCTTCGGAACATTCGCGACAGGTCCAGTCGAGCCACAAGCAGACAGGAATATCAAGACAAACGCATACAAGGATATTGCCAACTTGTTTCGGGAAACATGGCGCATATTTTTGCTCAATAAAAGTGAATTTTACTAGATCGTTTCCTTGATATTTTCAGGAAAGACTTTAAGGCTAGATGAGTTGTCAATTACAACCCAAAAGAATTTGGCGGAAGCGGTGTCTGCTATCAAATGTTCCAACATTTTCCATTTTCATCCAATTTATCTTTAATAATCAGCGAATTATACAGCAAACATTCCAATCATGTCCAAAGTAATCTATCAAAATCCACGCATAAATGGCATACTGAATGGCATACTAATCAGGCTCAAACAACAAGAAATTCAATTAAACCATGGCAACTCTATCTGATGCAAAAGCTCGCAATATCACTAGCGATTCTGGAGTGCTACCACATGGAGCAGTGACCGGACTAGCATTGCATCCATCGACCAACAAAGGTTGTGGTAAGTGGGTACTAAGATTTGTGAGCCCAATTACACACAAAAGAAGAAATGCAGGACTTGGTTCATATCCCGAAGTTAGTATTGCCCAAGCTGCTAAAGCAGCTCTAGAAATGCGGTCTCAAATTGAACAAGGCATTGACCCGCTTGAAGAAAAAGCAAAGATTTCAAAAATACCGAAAATTCCATCATTTCAAGATGCGTCTAGACTTCTCCATACAGAGCTTTTACCTAGCTGGAAGAACGATAAACATGCGAAACAATGGATCAACACGCTTGAACAATATGTGTTCCCAATAATTGGGAAATTACT
>CALKVB010000013.1 GCA_937996605.1 uncultured Oxalobacteraceae bacterium
TAATTTTTTATGATGTCAGCCCGGTAGCCGTTGATAGCATTTTCAAAATGTTGCATGCGTTGTAAAAGCTGAGCGCAGTCGGTTTCTTTAATTAGCAAAGCTTGGTGTTCTGTTTTAAGGAATCCAGTACACACAGCATGATCTAAGAAATTGAGTAGATGGTTATAGTAGCCATCAACATTGAGCAGACCCAATGGCTTGTGATGAAAGCCCAATTGTAGCCAAGTGAACATTTCAAATAACTCTTCGAGTGTACCCAAACCCCCTGGCATTGCAATAAATCCATCGGAGAGCTCTGCCATCAACGCTTTACGTTCGTGCATGTTGTTGACGATGTGTAATTTATTTAATGTAGGGTGCCCGACCTCTCGGTCAAACAGCGCCTGTGGTATGACTCCAGTGACGTGGCCACCGAGCCGAATCACTTCATCAGCAATGACTTTCATCAAGCCGACATCGCCACCGCCATATACGAGGTCAAGTTTGTGCTCGACCAACTGTGCAGCGAGCTTACGTGCGAGTGAGGCAAATGCAGGGGAGTTACCTGATGCGGAACCACAGTAGACGCAGACTGATTTCATCTTTTGTTGACCTAAACCGTGATCGATTAAGATTGTTGTTTGATTTTCACAAGATAGTCTTGAGATAACTTCTCGAACACTTCCTTGGTGTTGCCACGTAAGTATGGACTAATTTGAACAATCACTTGGTAGCACCCGCGTGCTAATGATTCAGACATCGTTTGTAACTCTGTGTATTTACGAGGGTTGCGCACATACTCGTAAGATAACCAATAGGTAGCAACTACAACCATGTTGGTTGCTAACGCTTCAATGGTGATATCGTCTGCTTCAAATTCTCCATCTGCGCGCAAACCGATGCAAAGCTCTGTCGCCACTTTGATCTTATGGTTCAAAATTTGCTTGAAAGTAAGTTCAAGTTTGCGGTTGCGGGTTAATAAGTCATTTAGATCGCGGTAGAAAAAGCGATAACGCCAAATGAGCTCAAAAGTCAGATGTAAGTAGGTCCAGATATCTTGAATATTGGCTTTGCGTCCTTGAGGAAAGGCCAATTTTTTGTTGATTTCTTCCTCAAACTGCAAGAATAGTGAGTTGACTATATCTTCTTTATTTCTGAAGTGATAATACAGGTTGCCTGGAGAAATGCTCATTTCTTCGGCAATGATAGTCGTGGTGATGTTAGGTTCGCCAAAGTCATTAAATAACTTAAGTGAAAGGTCAAGAATTCTGTCTCTAGTGCGTCTTGGTGTCTTATTTTGCATAGGGAATGCCTATTGATCTTGTCAATCGTAAATATCGATCATTTGGCAATAGAATATCATTGATTCAGAGAATCACCCAAACATGTGCGTGCAAAATTGCGTCAAAACAAAATATTGCAAGCTGCGCCAGACCCAAATTGTGTTCGGTAATACTGCTAATAAACTAGGCTTGTTGTGACTTCGAATTAGGAGTGGGAATTTCAACTAGACGGGTTTTTGCCAGTTTATCGTGCAAAAACTGCCCATCTCCATCTAGTCGCACCGTAAAAGCCCACGCGACAAAGCCTAATGTCACGGGGATTAGTAGTTGTGCATTTTTGAGACCCAATTGATGCGCCAGGATAAGTCCGGGCAGGCACCAGCACCAAGCTAGGCAATAGCGAACCACGGATTTAATTAATGGAACTTTTTGGCCACTGCTATCAACGAGTTTAATACGCCATGTTTGCATCGCCAAAGTTTGTCCACTACGTCGCCAAAAGAATATAAAGTAAGCGCCAATAATAAAAAATAGAAAAGCTTCTCTGACATGTCGAAGCATTAAAGCGTGCTTACTTTGTGTCGCAACGTCAAAAATGAAACTAGCAAAGAAAACGACGCCAAAAACTAAAAGCGCCTCGTAGATCATGCATACGAGGCGGCGTTTGAGTGTTGGTGTTGGCAATAGAGTAGGGTTGTTTTGTTCAGTCACTGTTTTGATGCATTTGGTTGAGAGACGGCAGCAGAGTCAACTTTGCTGGCTGGGACTTTTTTGAGCGGTTCAATGACTACTCCAGGACGTTTAGATTCCGGTTGTATCGTGGTGATTGACTTTTTCGTTTTTGCTTCAGCTGCAAGTTTTTGTTTTTCTTCGTCGCTCAATTGTTGATACTGCTGCCATTGTGCGGACTTTTGCTCCGCAGATTTCTTTGTTGTGTTCGTATAATTTTCACGCGCCAACATTCTTTGCTCTGGAGTCAGCTTCACCCAAGCAGCAACGCGCTCTTGAACGCGTTTTTGCTCTTCTGGTTTCATAGTGGCATATTTATCGGCAATCCCGAGCCACTTCTTTTGACGAAGGGCATCCATCGAGTCCCATTCAGCGGCTAAAGGTGCCAATGCCGCCTTTTGATCTCCATTCAACTTCTCCCATTTTGTATTGCTGGCACTACTTGCAGCCGCGACAGTAGCGTGGGCATTCGTCAAAGAAGTCAAGAACACAAGGGCAGCGGTCGCAACAAATGCTCCCAAGATAGATCGGAAGAGCACACGTCTGAACTCCA
>CALKVB010000014.1 GCA_937996605.1 uncultured Oxalobacteraceae bacterium
GGTATATCTGTTCATCAGCGCTTACATCGCCGATTGTCGAAAGACCCTTAACTAAAAGTTGCATAGCAATAGTGCTGATAGTTTCGGTTTTGGAATATGCCTCGTCTAAATCTGTCTGAACTTCAGGCCTGAAAATAATCTCTGACATAATATCAAGGGCAATCGCAAGCTCCTCTGTAGGTGTTCGACTAACGAATTCGACTGCCCAAAACATGTGGTATCTGCCAATAAGACTTGGCGCCTTCTCAGCATGTAAGTTTGCAAGCGCTTCTTTTGCAGAAATTGACTTTGGATAAAGCTCAGTTAGTAATTTTCCGCAAATTTCATCATCGTCGTCTAAGATTTCTCCCGCTCGAATATCTGCCAATAAAGCAAGCGCTTTCGCTCGAGCGAAACCTATACATTTTAGCCAAGCCGCTGCACTTTGCTTACGGGTTCCTGAATGATGAGTCGAGTCAAGAACAATCGAATACAGGTCAGATGCAAGCTCAGGAAGAACGTCACCATGAAGTATCGCGTCAATTACGCAAGCTAGATGCGCGTTATGCTTCATATCTCGCTCAGGGGATGAAAGAAGTTGTTTGAAATCTTGGGCTAATTCGGTTGTCCCAAGCGCACCAAATGGACGAGAGTCCCAATAGTCATTCCTAAACCATGGAAATTTTTCAGCTTCGTGTCGCAATGACCTTAAAACACGTCGTTTGTCCGAAGTGCTAAAGGGGCGAACGTCACTGTAAAGGACTAGCCCAAGGGGATCCACCTGTATCAAAATCGAACGTTCTAATTCACAATGGACGGTGAGCCATCCATACAGACCCCGTAATGGGTCAACAATACAGCTGTCGGCAGCTGTCATTAGAGCTATTACGCGGCTTATCGGAAGTCCACTACTGGTCACTCTTTTTGCTAACGATCTTGCGCCAAGATATTCAGCAATTGTCCGATGCCATACACACCGCTGCTCGCCTTCGGCTGCGAATAATTTTGTGTCCAACACTCGACGAAGTATATCGTCCGAAACACCGAGAGAATCCGGTAAATCGACGAGCCGAATACAACCTGGCGCACGGTCAAGTGGGTCCAACGTGAATCGCTGCGAGTCTGATAAAAGAAGGAGTGCACATAGTAGCCCTGCAGCATCAAGTAAAGCCTCTTGGTTATATTGACGACCTCCATTTGAACGCAAACGAACTGGATTATGTTCTTGAACCATCTCAGAACAGGCTAGTTCAAAAACTTCGCATCGACTCGCAGGCCAACTGTTTAGTGAGACTGCATTTACTAAGAGTCTCAGCAGTAATGGGCTCTGTAACAATGCTTGGAGGCGATGACGTTCTGCCGCGCCAATAAAAGCAGCCGCTTCTGTTTCGTCACCTTTTAGCCAATACCTGAGTAGCTGTTTTATATCCGATTCTGCCAGGTAATCAAGGCGTAGCTCATGCACTTTCCCGTCTGACGAAACTACTTCTAAGTCTTTTGCACCATCCATATACCAATCGGCCTCTCGGCATGAAAGGCGAAATTTCGGCTTACCCAAATGCTGTAATTTCGAACGAACTGCTTCCAACGGTTTTTCAGTGCTTCCTGAGTCGCTGCGACGTTCATCGAGGGCGTCGATAAAAAGCGTCTTATCTGACAAAGAAAATTCATAATCCAATGTCAAGAAGTCCTTAGTACTTAAATAGATCGCACTGTCACCCATTGCTTCTGCTTCTTGCTTGAAGACTGTCGTCTTGCCCGATCCTGGCTCGCCCAAAAGAACGTATGCGGGCAAATCGCGCCAAAACTCGAGCGTGCGACGATCGTCTTGACGACCTTGATTTTTTAACGTCGCTGTCCGTTTTATTGGCAGCAATACACCAGGTACCGTTGAATCTGACAAGGTTTGATTCATACTTGAATTTCGTATCATCTGCAATATTCAAAAAAAGCCACATCTATTTTCTTACAGAGAAATCTTGTGGCCACGAGTGCTTAAAAATAGAGCGGATTGCCGGAACAATTGATTCGATTCTTGAAAAACAATATCTCCAGATACAATTCGCATTTTGCGTATCCCAAACAAAAAAGGGTGAACACTAAATACGTGCTCACCCTCTCAACGCTCGATAGACTCAAGCCAAACTACGCAACTCCCGCAAGGCCACAGACACCGGTGCTAAATCCGCACCCTGCGTCGTAATCGTCGTCAACAATTGATTGAGCTTGGCAATCGCTTGTTCGTGTTGCCCGCGCCATGTGGCGAGTGCTTCTTTGCGTGACAACAAGCTGCGCGTGACTTGGCTGGCGATGGAGTACACGTCGTCGCGGGCGCTGCCGCGGGCTTGTGTTTGCCATAGCGTGTCGGTTGGTAAGCGATTGATTTGATCGCGCCAGCCGGTGAGGCTGAGTTCTGCGTCTACGCCGAAGTAGGCTCGGGCTGTGGTTTCCAAATCGCTGCCTGTGCTTTGGGCGAGGTCGACCAAATCTAAGGCTGGGAAGATGAATTCCAAGGCCGCTAAGTTTTCAGCTAAGCCTGCTTCTACGCCTGCGTCGCTCAAAGCTTTGCTGGCTTCTTGCAAGCTAGCGTAGGCCGCTGCTGGTAACCATGCTGCCAAGTTGGCGCGCAGTTCACGTGCGCTTGGTTGGTAGCGTTGGATTAGCGTTGGCAAGTCGGCATTCGCTGTTCTTGCGCGCAGCATCCAGCGTGAGGCACGTTGGGCGATAGCGGTGAGCTTGGTCAACAAGTCTAATTGCAACTTGGCGTCGACTTTGTAATCAAGCGCATCGATTTGATCCCACAAGGCTTCTAAGTCAAAAATCTCGCGTGCCAAAGTAAAGGCACGAATCACATCGGCTGCGGATGCGGCGGCTTCTGTGGCGATGAAGTTGACGAAGGTTGCGCCAGTGCGATTGACTACTGTGTTCGTAATGAAGGTGGCGATAATTTCGCGCTTCAATTGGTGGTTAGAAATCGCTCCTGGGAACTTCTCAGACAGCACTTTCGGGAAGTAAGCTTTTAAAGCGCGGCTGAAGAACGGGTCGTCTGGTAAGTTAGACGCCACCAATTCATCAAACACGGCCATCTTCGCGTATGCCAAGACCACTGCGTTTTCTGGTGCGGTGAGGCCTTGTTTATGCGCTTTGCGGCGCGCGATTTCATCGTCGGATGGTAAGAACTCAATCGCACGGTTCAAGCGGCCTTGGCGCTCTAAGGTTTGCATTAAGCGTTGTTGGCCGTCGAGTACATACAGCGGACGGTGGCAAGCGATGTCGAGTGCTTGTGATTGATAGTAGTTGTCAGTCAAGACTAAGTGGCCAACTTCATCTGTCATCGAGGCTAACAAGTCATTACGTTGTTTGAGTGTGAGGTCACCGGCTTCGGTAATCGCACCCACCAAGATCTTGATATTGACTTCATGGTCGGAGCAATCGACACCAGCGGAGTTATCAATCGCGTCGGTGTAGATGCGGCCACCTTTTTGCGCGAATTCGATACGACCGTTTTGGGTGCAACCTAAGTTACCACCTTCTGCCAAGACTTTGCAGCGCAATTCATTGCCGTTGACGCGGAAGGCATCGCCTGCTTTGTCGCCGACTTGCGCATGCGTTTCAAACGTGGCTTTAACGTAAGTACCGATACCGCCGTTGTACAAGAGATCGACTGGCGCTTGCAAGATCACTTTGAGTAATTCCACTGGCGTTAAGTCGGTGGTTTCAATACCTAAGACGGCACGTGCTTCTGGGCTTAAAGAAATCGACTTTGCTGTGCGTGGGTAGACACCGCCGCCTTTGGAGATCAACTCTTTGTTGTAGTCATCCCAGCTAGAGCGCGGCAAATTGAATAAGCGTTGGCGTTCAGCGAAAGACTTAGCGACATCGGGTGATGGGTCGATGAAGATATGGCGGTGATCAAACGCGGCCACCAATTTGATTTGCTCAGACAAGAGCATACCGTTACCGAATACGTCACCGGACATATCGCCGATACCTGCTACGGTGAATGGTGTGGTTTGCGTGTTGTGACCAAAAGAGCGGAAATGACGTTTGACCGATTCCCATGCACCGCGTGCGGTGATACCCATTTTCTTATGGTCGTAACCGACGGAGCCGCCTGATGCAAACGCATCACCGAGCCAGAAACCGTAATCAGCCGAGACGCCATTCGCAATATCGGAGAAGGTGGCTGTGCCTTTATCGGCAGCGACAACGAGGTAAGGATCATCTGGATCATGACGCACCACTTTCGTTGGTGGCACCACGGCGCCTTTGACGATGTTGTCGGTGACATCGAGCAAACCAGAGAGGAAGATTTTGTAGCAGGCCACACCTTCGGCTTGATAGGCTTCGCGGTCTGTCATCGGTGGCGCATTCTTCAAGACGAAACCGCCTTTAGAACCGACAGGCACGATGACGGTGTTTTTGACTTGCTGCGCTTTGACCAACCCGAGGATTTCAGTACGGAAGTCTTCACGACGATCAGACCAACGCAAACCACCGCGCGCGACTTTACCGCCGCGCAAATGCACACCTTCGACACGTGGTGAGTAGACCCAAATTTCAAACAATGGTTTTGGTTCTGGCACACCTGGCACTTCACGTGGATTGAGTTTGAAACTCATATACGGTTTGAAGTTGCCATTGGCATCGGTTTGCCACAAGTTGGTACGCAAGGTGGCGACGATGGTGGCAATGAATTGGCGCAAGATGCGATCTTCATCCAAACTCGCTACTTGGCTCATGGCGGCTTCAAGTTGTTCGCGGATATGCTTTTGTGCCACTTCGCGGTCGCCCACGTAATCTGGCTTGAAGCGGGCGCCAAACAATTCGGCGATCAATTGTGTGATGCCGCAGTTTTTGTTCAATGCCGCTTCGATATAGTTTTGGCTGTAAGCAAAACCAAGTTGTTTGAAGTAACGTGAGCATGCGCGCAAGACTGCGATAGAGCGGGCGTCGAGGGCGGTATTCAAGACCAAGCGATTCAGATCATCGCTCTCTACTTCGCCACGCCATGCGGCTTTAAACAATTCTTCAAAACGGGCTTTGACGGCGGCTAAATCCGTTTCGGCGGGCAGTTGCAAACCCAAATCGTGAATCCACAAAGCGTTGTCGCCATCGGCAATATGGTAAGGATGTTCATCGAGAACACGTGCGCCCATACGCTCTAACACAGGCAAAGAATCAGACAAGGCCACTTTAGAGGTGTTGTAGATCTTAAAGCGCAATAAGCCCGCTACAGCATCGAGTGGACGATACAGTTTCACCGCTAATGGTGAAGCCGCGGACAAAGCGGCGAGGATGTCGGCATCTTCGGCACCGGCTTGTGGTGAGAAGTCTTCGCGGTACACATTCGGGAAAGCATTGGCGAAACGCGTTGCCAAATCGAGGCCACGGCCTTCGCCATGGGTGCGCAAGAGTTCGGCGCTGCAATCGTCTTCCCAACGTTGCGCTAATTTGGCGATGCGCGCTTCGAGTGCGCTGACGTTGACGTTGCTGCTCATTGTCGCATCGGCTTTGGCACGCACGAGGTAGTGGATACGAGCCAGTGGGCTGTCGGTGAGCATCGGTGTGAATTCGATGGATTGGCCATCTAAAGCCGACATCAATTCGCTACTGATTTTGACGCGCAGTTCGGTGTTGTAACGATCACGTGGCACGAAGACTTGTGCTGAAGTAAAACGACCAAATGGATCACGACGCAAGAACAAGCGTACACGTTGGCGCTCTTGCAAACGCAAAATGCCGAGTGCATGTTCGGTCAGGGTGGCGGTATCAACTTGCAAAAGTTCGTCGCGTGGGTAGTCATCCAAAATCGATTGCAAGGCTTTGGCGGCATGGCTTTCTGGCACCACACCAGCGGCTTGCATCACGGCATTGGCACGCTGTCTGACTTGAGGAATTTCGCTGACGGCAGCGGAGTAAGCAGTCGATGTGTACAAACCTAAGAAGCGCGATTCACCGACCACTTCACCGGCATCATTAAAGCGTTTAACGGCAATGTAATCGAGCCACGCTGGGCGATGCACCGTGGCACGCGTCATGGCTTTGGTGACGAGCACTGTTTGTTCAGAATCGATCAGTGCCACGACTTCTGGTGGCAACATGGTTTCATTGGTTTGTGCTTTACCGCGCAAGATACCGAGGCCGGAATCGGGGATCGCCACCAAGCTCACTTGCTTACCATCGCGTTTGAGTTCGTAATCACGCGCACCCAAGAAAGTGAAGTGACGGTCTTCCAGCCATTTCAAGAAGGCGATACCTTCGCCATGACTTTCTTGCGATTGTGCGAATTTTTCTGAAGCAGCGGTGAGGCTCTTCACACGTTGCAACATAGTCTGCCAATCTTCGACTGCGGCACGCACATCGGCTAAGACGCGTTGCAAGTCATCGATCAAAGCTTGTTGATCGGCTGCGCTGACGATGCGATCACATTCCACCAAAATCAAGGATTCCACCGGGTCGTTACGGCCCGCCGCTTTGGCTGCTGCAACCGTGCTAGCGTTATCGACGCTGCCATCGGCATTACGTGCCACGCTCATCAATGGGTGCACGATCCAGTGCGCCGTGCGGCCCGTTTTATTGATCGCCATGGTCACGGAATCGACCAAGAAAGGCATATTGTCATTAACGATTTGCACGACGGTGTGCTCGCTGACAAAGCCGTCTTCGGCCAAGCTCGGGTTATACACGCGAATCTTTGGCGTTTTTGGTGCGCGTTGAGAATCGAGCAAACGCCAATGGGCGTTGGCTAAGGCAAATAAATTGGCCGCGCCACGCGCTGTGATTTCATCGGGATCGGTGTTCTCAAAATAGGCTGCAATAAAGCCGCCTTGACGTTTGCTGGTGGCGCTGGAATGTTCTTGGGCGTATGCCATTAATTCGGCAAAGTGGGATGAGGTCATGCTTTTTCCTTAGTTTTATGGACCTCTGCCCAACCTACTTCGCGACGGTCGTGCAGAGCTCTCTCTATGTTTATTCAGGACTTGCGCCATGCCCAAGGCCACATCAAGGGTTTCTTGAAGGGATTTGATGAGGTCAGAGTTTCTAAGGTCTAGCTGCCGACAGAAGAAAAGACGCAAATTCTAAAGTTTAAGAAATGCTATTTCTCTATTTTCGTTGTAGTAGTGCAAGTATCCACTATTCCCTAGGGAAAGACAAACGAAGACGACCAAAACCATACAGGGACGATGGCTAAGTAGGCGGTAGAAATACCACTTCTAAAGACCTTCGAGAGTGTAATCGCAAGTGAGATAACACCAGTCGATATATCAAGGTTTTTTTGCGATGGCGCAAAGTGTGCGCAAGGGTGTGAAAAAGAGGCCCCCGAATAGGCACGGATGTCGCTCAATTAAATCCGATTAGGTCCGAGAATTTAGGGCGTCAACCCTGTGAAGGTACACTGCTGTCTGGAATAATAAATAACAATCCTGCCATACTTTGAAAAAGATGCGCTGCCCTGTTGAAATGCTAATTTCAAACTGGAATTTTTGAGGGAAGAAACCTGTCTGTGGCGTCATACCAGGCTTGACCCAGTATTCATCTTCAGTGCCAGTAGCGATTGAAACATGGATGCCGGATCAAGTCCGGCATGACGATACGGGAGTATCTTGATAGTAAGTGTGATCCGACTTGCGACTTCAAACCTGTCAATCAATTTATTCCAAACCACAATGTGCGGAGGCAGGGGGCCAGTGTCTTTCGCCTTCTACACCACTTGGTTCATACCAGTGCAGGAACGACCATGCCCGAAGAATTAAAGTCATTGCTAGTGTGCACCGCACAAATTGCACGCATTGACTTGATCACAGCAGCAAAAAAAGAGGTGGCCGCAGCCACCTCAAATTACCACCTTTGGAGGATAGTAAGTTCACTTCTACTTCAATACTCAAACGGCAAGCGTTTGTACTGCACTCAAACGGTGGGCGTTTGTTCAGTACTCAACGGCAAGCGTTTGTTCACCATGTTTAGAACTTATGGTTGTACTCAACACGCAATTTGAATGTACGTGCCGGCGCATATTGACGAACTTCGCCATAATTCGACACAATCGCACCATCGCCACCGTCGTAAGTTTCTTGACGAGTCAAAGCCATTTGTTGATTAAAGACGTTGAATGCATCCACCGCAAACACCACACCTTTCATCGCTGCCGGCTTATAAGTCAAGCTTAAGTCCAAACGAGATTCGGTTGGCATACGACCTAAACTACCGCGTGGTGAAGGCTTACCGTTACACCAGAAATAAACTGCACCATAACCGCCGGTTCCCCATTCTGGACCATTGACGTTTTTCAAACCAGCCTCGGCATCCAAATCTGTGCCTTGGCAAGTTTTTGGACGGCCTGATTGAACCAAGAGATTGGCTCCCATTGACCATTCTTTATTGAACTCATAGAAGCCAAACGCCTTGATGGAATGTGTACGATCATTCGGTAACACACCGCGTGTGAAAGCCATAAACTCTGGGAAATCCCAGTTAGCGGTCGTCGAAACGTCTTGCTGACCTGTATCAGAGTTAGTTTGACCTTCCATGTTCCCTGAGCTACGTGACCATGTGTAGTACACATTGCCATACCAGCCATTTGTCAACGGATGCTCAGCAAAGAAATCAAGCGCTACATATTTACGTTCTGCTTTTGGGAAGCCCATATCTGCCGCGGTAAAGGTTACATAGCGACCATTGCCGGTTGCTAAACCTTGAGCGTTGTGGCTCTCTACCCAAATCGTTGCATCACTACCTGGATTAAAGATGAAGCAATTTAAGTAACCAGTTGGATTACCTTCTTGTTTCAAGCCCACTTTTTTGGAGTAGGCAGCAATCACACGTGTGTCGCAGTTATCATCGATACCTGCACCAAGATTACGATAAGTGAATTTTGCACCTACGTTCAACTGTGGGTTCAACGCACGCTCTAAGCCCAAGGTGAATTCATCTTGATAGTTTGGCTTCAAGCCCTTAGCAACGACAGAACGTGGATCTTTTGGCTGACCAATTTCACCGTCAGGTGTACCTACTTCATTAATCGCACGCAAACCTAAAGGTTGACCATTACTATCAACACCGGTGTAGGTGAAATCTTGACGTGTCAACGTAGAACGACTCGCTGCACGTGCGGAAACACGTGTCGGCATTTGCAAGAAATAACGACCTGCACTACCAAACACCTTCATCGAAGAGTCACCATTCACGTCCCACGACGCGGACAAACGTGGTGCCAACTGATTTTTCATATCGACAAATTTTTGACCATCACCGTTGGTATTGCTGTATTGGTCATTTCGGACACCTGCAACAATCAAGAGATTTTTGGTTGCTTGGAAGCGATCTTCAAAATACTGCGCAGTCTGTTGAGAGCCAGCTTGTGTCAAGCTTGAAAAGATACTCTCTGTAACGTAGTAACCACGAGTACCGTAGCCGCCATAGTTAGCAACAATGGCTGGTCGGCTAATGGAAAGATTCGTTGGTACATTTTCGCTACCGATAGGCACACGGTTATACACCCAAGTACCACCACCGGAAGACTGTACACCGACATTCGCAGAAGCTAAGTCAACGCGATCAATACCAGCGCGGAAGGTATGTTGATTCCATTTGTATTCCAGATCCAAACGATAGGACTTAACTTCATCATCACCAGGACGTGTCAAGCTACCACCGTATTTCACTTTATTGACGTAGTTATTTGGATCGATTTCTGGTACGCGAGTACGCGCAGATGAAGCAACCGCATGCACCGTGCCATTAGGATTGCCGTCAAAATAGGTGACGCCACGTTTTGCTTTGAGTTGACCTGCCAAGGCAGTTAAAGTCAGGGCATCGGTTAATTGTCCTGTGTATTTCAAGGCATTGGAATCAGCACCAGTAGAACCAAAGTTTTTAGATACTGTTTCTGTATATTTTGTCGAATTATGTTTTCCTGTTGCGACATCATATCCATATGAACCATTTCTTGCGGTGGAATTATCACCAATGGAAGTCCACTCTAAGCGATGATCATCGCTAATATTCCAATCAAACTTGGCGAGATAACGATTGGTCTCGGTTCTAGATGCAAGCCAACCATCGCGTGCCAAAGTATTGCTGGTCAAATCATTGACCGCACCACCATCTGTCAAGTTCTTTTCTACCGCTGCAAACATAAACAACTTGTCTTGCACCAAAGGACCACCTACGTAACCACCGTATTGCGTCACCTTGTTATAACTCGCGTCATTCTTGAAATGCAAAGTGCCGTCAAGATGGTCATCACTACCGGTTTGTGGGAAATAGATATTGCGTGGTTTAGAACGCAAACTATTTGGTGTAATGCTGTAAGAAGCACCCATTTCCCAATTATTAGTACCGCTCTTGGTCGTCAAGTTAAGTACACCACCAATGGAGCGACCAAACTCCGCACCAAAGCCACCAGTGATCACAGAAGTTTGTGAAATTGCGCCCCAAGGCAATTGCGTTGAACCAATTTGTGACAAAGGATTCGTCACTGGAAGACCGTTGATGTAGTAGGCATTTTCGGACACACCGCCACCGCCGAAGCTAGCAACGTTACCGTAGGCCGCATCACCACGTGTAGTATTTGGTGCCAACAAAACAACCGCCGTCAAATTCGTTTGCATCGGCAATTGTGCTAATTGTTTGGCTGTAAAAATTGCGCCATTATTGGTATTGGAAACGTCGATTTTAGAACGCTTCGCAGAAACTGTAATTTGCTGTACTGAAGACGCTGCAAATGAAGCCTCGGTACCTTGTCCGATGATCGTATCGAGCTCTTGCGTGCTGACTACTTTACCATCACGCATCAATTCAACTTTGTAGTGACCCGCTGGTAAAGCAGTCGCTGTGTAACGGCCAGCAGAATCGACAGCGACATTACGCTTGAAGCCGGTATCGGTGTTCAAGATCTGAACACTGGTGCCAGCAGGTGAAGCGACATTACCGTAAATGGTACTTGTCGCATTCGATTGCGCATAAACATTTTCAACTGCGGCAAAGCCAACAACGCCTATACCAAATGCCATCACTAGCGCATGGGCGATGAACTTTTTCTTGAACACTTTGTTCTTGTTTAACATGATTTCCCTTATGAAAAATTAATTGCAGAACACTTATTGCTTAACAACGAGATGGCGATGACACCTGTTTGGGCAAGTGCTCAGGCACGAACCACTTCATCGACTGTGGATTGATAATTCTTCGCCTTCACTCTCACCACTAAACGCTAGACTTGCACCTATGAGCCACTGCCATTTCGTCGCTATTTTTCCGTCGCGCATCCTTTATCGCTACGAAGACAATAGAATCTCAGCAGCTTGTTCAACCTAAAAAAAGATTAGCTCCGTTAACATGACTGTGGCAGAGCACGAACTACGGCGGTAGTTTGAGGGGATCAAGTGAGGAAGATTTGTGATGAGTTGAAACGAGCTGGGATGAACAAGGAAATGAGGGTGACGAAGCTCTATTTTTGTTGTTTTTCGACGAGTGCAGCATGCTGCTCATCTCAAAGCGGACTTCCCAAATTTTATTCAATTGATCTGTGCTCAAAGTCACATGCGCTAGACCAAAAAAAACAGGGCGACCTCAGTCGCCCTGTTTAGCCTAAAATCGCTACATACCGAGTTTAGAATTTATGATTGTATTCTGCCGATAAACGAGCAGAACGTGGTGCTGTATAGCTCAAGACGCGTTCGTAGGTTGCAGACATACGGGTACTTGCATTGTATGCTTCGTCAACGTTCTGCGCAGTTTGTGCATTCGTCAAATTAAACACGTCAAGCTTGAACACAAAACCCTTTAATGCCATTGGGCTGTAGGTAAAGTTCAAGTCCAAACGTTTATCGGTAGGCAAACGACCCAATGAACCACGTGGTGTCAGTACATTAGTCGCACTCGTTTCACCATAACAGAAGAAAGCTTGATTATTGTAGTTCGGAGAATCACCTGGATTAGGATCACGACCGATACAAGAACGTGGACGTCCCGTTGCCAACAATAAGTTCGCACCTACCGTCAACTCTGGATGTACTTGATAAAATCCATATGCCTTGATTTGATGCGTGCGGTCATTCGGTAAAACACCGGTGGCGCCGCGCATCACTTCTGGATAATCCCAAGTCGCTGTGACTGATACGTCAGACTGTGCATTATCAGAACGTACTTGACCTTCGGTATTACCGTAGCTGCGCGACCAAGTATAGTTGAGCTTTGCATACCAGTTGTTACGGAATGGATGTTCAAAGAAAGTATCGATAGACGTGTACTTACGGATAGGATCACCGAAGCCCAACGCCGCTCTGCTCAAATGCACTTCTTTGTAATCGCCTTTGCCACTCAAATCTTGATAGAAAGTATTGGCGATACCAGGGTTAAACAAATAGCAGTCACGACCGAAGTTCTTGTTGGTAACAGTCACATTGTTCTCTGCTGCCCACTTTAAGAATGGACGTTTGTCGCACAAATCATCAATCGTCGATTTCAAAGTACGATAAGTCAAACGAGAACCCATGGTGTACTCAGGTGACAAGGCTTTCTCGAAACCGATTGTAATTTCATCTTGATAAGTTGGTTTCATATCTTTAGCTGCAAACGTTTTTGCATCTTTAGATTGACCATATTCATTATTCGCTGAAATCGGTGCCGTCAATTCTTTCAAACCTTGTGGCTGACCATTCGAATCTGTCCCTGTATAAGTGTAGTACTGGGTGGCATTGTAAGTGGCGCCCGCTGCACGCAAACCGATATTAGTTGGAATCGGCACTGAGTAGCGGCCTAAAGTACTAAATACCTTTAAGGTCGAATCACCGTTAACGTCCCATGAAGCAGACAGACGTGGATTAATTTGGCCTGGCTGATCTAAGAATTTTTGTTGCAACTTGTTTCGGTTTGAAAAATTCTCGTAACGCATACCGGCGACCACCATTACGTCTTTGTTGACTTGATATTTGTCTTCCAAATAGAACGCAACTTGCTCGCCATGCGATTCTGTCACATCAGAGTAATAAGCCTTAGCGACATAGTAACCTTGTGCGCCTAATCCGCCACCACTTGCTGTCGGAGGAATTGTGCCGCCAGTAATAGGAATAGGGATGTTGGGATTATCGGTTTTGGAATAGGTCCAAGTACCGCCACCTGGCGTCGTTGAGCCACCTTTAGAATCCACTTTAGATTTGTCGTAACCAGCACGAATCGTTTGCGCACCTAATTTGTATTCCAAATCGAGGCGTGCCACATTCACGATGTCTTGGCTGCCAGGGCCAGGCACGCGAGTGGTGAAGGATTGTGGATTGTTGTAGCTAAGGCCAGGAGCACGATTCGCCGGATCAGCCACCACGCCCATTGCGCTTGGGTTATAGCCAACTAAGTTTTGCTCGTGCTTAGATACTTCGTGTCCAATCAAGCCGGTTAAGGTCAAATTTTGCGTCAACTCGCCCACATATTTAATGCCATTGAGTTGATTTCCGTTGTCATTGATATTGCGATTAGTTTGCGCCGAAGTGACGCTACCAACACGTGCGCTAGTGGCATAGTCATAACCCGAGCGCTGGATTTTTTGAACAGGGGAGTCACCAATAGAAAGAAATTCTAAGCGATGATCATCGGTGATGTTCCAGTCAAATTTCGCCATATAACGATTAATCGTCGTATCACGGTCATTCCATCCATCTTTCGCATTGGTGGTGCTCACACGCGGGCCGTTGACAAAACCTTCGCTAATTTTTGTCTGTTCCGCCGACAAGAACATAAATAATTTGTCTTGCACGATAGGGCCGCCAACATAGCCGCCGAGTAATTTGGTTTCGGCTGTGTTGTCTTGACGACGGATGTACACTGTACCGTCAGTCGCCGAATTGTAGCTACGGCCTGTATTTGGATAATAGATATCGCGTGGCTTACTGCGCAAAGAATTGGGTGACCAGCTACTCATTACGCCAGCTTCCCAGTTGTTCTTGCCTGACTTAGTGATGACGTTCAATACACCGCCGATCGAACGACCAAACTCTGCACCAAACCCACCTGTCAACACCTGTGCTTCAGCGATTGCACCGAACGGCAATTGTGCTGAACCGAAACCAGTCAATGGATTCGTCATCGGGAAACCATTGATGTAGTAGGAGTTTTCAGTCACTGCGCCACCACCAATTGAAGCGCCATTACCGGCAAATCGGCTATCACCACGGGTGGTATTCGGCGCTAACTGTACAATCGCTTCAATACTGCGGCCTACTGGCAATTTCTCTAACTGGCGCGCACTAAAATTTGATCCATTGTTGGTAGAGGAAATGTCGATAGGCTTGCGCGCACCGGACACTTGCACGACTTGCGTAGCGCCAGAAGTTTCTTGGAAAACCGCTTCACTACCTTGGCCCAAAGAAACATCAAGGGTCGTTGATTGCTCAACTTTTCCGGCCTTGAGCAAATCAACTTTGTAGCTACCGATTGGCAATGAGGTGACTTGATAACGACCAGACGCATCGACCGTGATGGTGCGCTTAATGCCATTATCTGCATTTGAAATTTGTATGGTACTACCTGGATTGGCGCGACCAAAAATTGAGCCCCCAGCATTGGACTGAGCATATACTTCATTTGGGGTGCCCACCGTCATCACGACTGCGCCAAAGGCCATCAACAGCGCATTGGCGACCATGGTTCGCTTAAACGCATTTTTCTTGTTCAACATAGTTATCCTTACTCTAAAGCTGATTGTAAAGTGGTGTTTATCACCATCATTGTTTGAGACTAAATCAACAGACCTGCCTCTATTCATTCCTGTGCTCATGCGAGAATTTCGCAGGAAGTCCAACTCGTGTCAGTCAGCATCAAACTTCATGCGACCAAGGTGAACGACATCCCACTGCAAATCGATGACGTAAAACAATCCCGCATCACAAACTGTGACACGTGACTGTTCTATGCTCTAGATCGTTGGGATAAAGTCAGAACTTTATGTGACGAGAAAAGTGGAGCTGGGATCAAATGGGATAATGCAGTGACGAAGCTCGCGCTTGTGTTGTTTTTCGACCTTGCTTATTTTCTGGGTGCCAAGCCCATTTCCTCTAGTCGTAACAAGATCTCCAAACGCCGCGTCTGTTTGACTTCTTGCCAGTGACAATTATCACGCGCACCGAGAATGGCATACAGCATATTCAAACTGGTTTTTGGATCAGCCGCCTTGAGTTGAGCATACAATTCGAACGGATCGCGCTTAAAAAATTCGGCGCAACTATCGACACCGACGGCAGCAAGCATTTGTTTAGATTTGGGGCCAAAGCCCGCGAGTTGTTCAAGATCATTCATCACGCGAAAACCTAAAAACGCAAAAAAAGAGGTGGCAAACGCCACCTCAAAGATACTACCCGAAATTACTCTGTCCAACCAGTTTGATTGATTCTGTCTGTGGTCCTGTTACGTCCTGTGATGTCCTGTGACGCCCTGTTACGCGCTATTGCACTAGCGTCAAAAAACCGAATTCTGCTTTAAGATAAATTGAGTTCTCGCTGAACCGTGCCACCAGAAGAAAGTTGTAGCAGTTGGTTCATCCGTTCAACTAGCTTCGAAGCAGGCTTATCGTTCTTCATGGTGGGCAGGTGCATCGTTCGCTTACCATCTCGAGAATTTCCCTCAAAAGAAACTCGTGGCAAAGATCCACCGCGCGACTTTTTATACATGAAAACCTCATTCATAGAACAGTGATTCTAAGATGGAATGTGCAAGCGCCACATCACCTCATCACTCAAATACTATTGCACCTAGCAACAGCCCGATGGACGTAATATGCCACGCGCCAAACGATCAAACCACATGAATGGGATCAAACTTCGGCAAATTGTGATGAATGAGAAAGTGCTGGGATGAAGCTGCCGATGACAGTGACGAGCACCGGCAGAATCGATAAATGAGCGCCTTGAATGAAGCGCTGGAGTGGTCGTCAGTTCAAGACGATGTGATGTGCTGCGATGTGATTCAATACTCTATTGCACGAATTTTTGCTTCACGACTTTGAGATAACTTTCACTAATCCGAACTTCATCACCGTTGATCAACTTCGCGAAATAGACGCCATCACTTCCAATTTCTAAGCTGCGTATTGCATTTACACGCACAATTGCAGTTCTATGTACCCGAATAAATTCTTGTTGATCTAATCGGTCTTCCATCGACGATAAAGTCGTTCGATGCAAGACTACACGTTGATGGAGATGAATTTCGATATAGTTAGCAGCAGTACTTAGCCATAAAATTTCTCTGACGTCGACGCGCTCGATTCTGCCCATAGAACGTACCACCACATGGGTTAACAAAGGAATTTCCTCACCCGACTGCTCTGCGTCACGCTCTCTGAAAAAATCTTGCAGGGCACCACCTTGTGTCAATTGCTGTTTGGCTTGCAAACTTGTTTCAGCACGTGCCAACATCGCCGCGAAACGCTCATCGTCATAAGGTTTCAGTAAATAATCCAAGGCAAACACTTCAAACGCGCTGACCGCATGTTTGTTGTAGGCGGTAATGAATACAATAAGCGGTGGGTTCGCTGTCTTACTCAACTCTCTTGCAAATTCCAGCCCAGACTGCACCGGCATTTCGATATCGAGTAAGAGCAAATCAATCGCCTCTGAGCTCAATATCGCCCTTGCCTGTGCGCTGGAATGGCAACTGGCCACCAATTGCCACTGCGGATGATTTGCCAGCACGTACTGCATATTCGTTAATGCAGGTAATTCATCATCGACGATGAGTACTTTATATAATTTTTTTTCGGTCATCCTATTTACTCCATTACCTGTTTTTATCTTTGCTGCCGTATCTTTGCTGCCGTATCTTTGCTGCCGTATCTTTGCTACTGTATCTTTACTATCGTACTTAGCCCACGCTTTACTTCATTCACTGCGAGTCATCCGGGAAAATAATCTCTGCCACGAAACGGTCGGGTAGGCATTGCGTGTTCACACTTGCTTCACGTCCAAAAAAGATGTCGAGCCGTTCGCGAGTACTACTCAAACCCAATCCATGCCCATGTCGTCCCTCTATCCCAGACAGTTTAGGGTTGACGATACGGAAATGCACCAGGCCTAAGCGCACATACAGATAAATTTCAATGACACAATTTTCGTGATGATTCTCGACACCATGATGTATCGCGTTTTCAACCAAGGGTTGAAATAGTAGCGGTGCGCATGGAATTTTCTCCCATGCTCGCTCTTGGACTTCCCATTCAATTTGCAAACGCTTGCCAAAACGCAGCGTTTGCATATCGAGATAATCGCGTACAAATTTCATTTCATCGGCAACGCTTAACCACTCATATTTACCAGAGTTGACCACATAACGTAATAGGCCATTTAATTGATGCAGTGCCTTTCCCGCCAAGCTACGGTCTTCGCCCCGTACCAGGGCCGTAATGCTGTTCAAGGCATTAAATAAGAAGTGGGGTTTGAGCTGACCTTGTAACAAATGTAGCCGCAATTCTAGACCTAGGCTGCGTGACAATTCGATTTCTTGCTCTTTGGCTTGAGCACGACGCCATGCTGCGAACCCTGCTTGCGAACAAAATGCCAGCAACACCAAACACAAATCCACCCACAAAATAAACGGTGAAACTTTCTCCCATTCTTGAGAGAAATCTGCCAATACACCGCGGTCGAAATACGTGGTGATTAAGATTTTATTTACGGTTAGCACGGGCAGGGAAATCAAGCACGATAAGAGCGCGATGATTGCCAAGCACTTGGCTTGCAATAGGTAATCAAGGTAGCGCCAAAATAACCAAGCCAAAAGACAAGTCAACAAAGACAGGGGCAAGAACACCAAACAATACTCTAACGCCAGCTTCGCTTGCGCTTGGCCGAAATGCACGCTGCTGGGGTCGAGCGCACCCGCAATCGCGTGCGTCACTGCAACAAACATCCAAATCAGGAAGGAGAAACTCATGAGCGCCGAAAATGAAACAGGCTCAATAATGTTTTTCTCTAGCGCGTACTCATTTGTCGAATTATTCATCGCCTCTATCCTTCGCTGGGAAAGAAACATAAACCATCAAATGGCGACCAGACTCCTTCAAAAGTATTCGCTCATCACACTGGCCAGCATTGGCAAAGGTGAGGCGGATACGCTCCTGCACTTCGTCAAATGCACTGGCATTTGCGCGTATCGAGGCCAATGCGGAGGGCAATTCAATGCTAAAGCGCACCTGTTGATCAATATTTTCGCACGACAAAATGAGCTTTTTCTGATGCTGATAAAGGTCTAAGGCGTGGGAACGCACTGTGGCATCGAGTAAAGGTAAGAACAACATGGGAGGGCAAGCAAACTCGGACCACAGTTCATTTCCTAGCCGCCATTCGATCTGCAAATGGTCGCCAAAACGCAAACTCTGTAAGCTCAGATAATCTCGTAAGACGTTGATTTCGTCATCCACGCTGCGCCACTCATCTTCAGCTGATTCGAGCACGTGACGTAACAACTCAGATAAACGCGCCAATGCCTTGGTGGCTAACTGTGAATCGGCCTGTGTCACTAACTCGGTAATATCTTCTAGCGAGCTCAATAGGAAATAAGGTTCTAGTTGCCCCTGCAACTGTTGCAAACGCAATTGTAAGAAATGCTGGCGTGCCGCCTGCGCTTCGGCGAATTGCCTCTGATTTTTACGCCAAAAGGAAAACGCCAATTGCATAGAAAACGCAAAATTAATCAACACCATGTTCAACCACAGTGACATCGGCGAAATCGACTCGCTCACACTATTCCAACTTAATTCTGCAATATCGCGTCTAGCTACAATAAAAAAACCCTCAAACAGAAAATTCAGTGGCAGGAACACCAGCATTAACCAGAAGAATACTGAGAACATCGCCCGCGCACGCAGAGCTTGGTCTTGATGGCGCTCGTAATAGACGGCCAGATAACAACTCAAGAAAATTTTGGGGGAAAGCAAAATCATAAACAAATAAATTTGCTTAGAGATGGTGGCTTTCATGCCCAGCATACGCAGATCAAAGAAATTAGCGACTGCAGCCAAACCAACAAACAGAAACCAAATCGCAAACACGACTAAAACCGTTTTCCACCATTGTGCCGAGCCAAAGGCTAAGGGCAGCGGCGTTGCTTGGCGAGTAGGTTCGGTATCGGTGGTAGCGGCAAAAAACATGTCGGAAATTTTATGAGTAGAACTGGGAGCATGACAGCAAGTTTGGCCACTGGCGAGAATACAGGGATTAAGCCCGCGAAAACTGGGATCAAACCGGCTTTATTTTGCTCGAAAAGCAATCTTTGGCCCCTCTCGCACAATTAATTGCTGCTGTTGTGAGGATAGTCTCATCGCCTCACAGACTAAGCCTCCCGAGTGTATCAGCAAAGGCCTTCAGTTAAGCTCAATCATTAAGCTCAATCATTAAGCTCAACAACTAAGCCCAATAAAGCTATGGTGTTGCTCCTACAAAGGCTGGGATTCGACGTCTTTAAACTTTTACACCACGCTATTTCTGCCTGTACGGGAACGCCTATTCTTACACTTCTATACTTAACGGCAAGGCATTACAAGGCGGCAAAGTCTCGCACAAAAGCAATCTACAATAAAAAAGGCACTATCTTGTGCAGATAGTGCCTGAATAGTAGCTTCAATGTTAGTTCTTGACTACTCTTGCATGAGTCAATTCTAGCCGAATCGTTTCTCTAGTTACTCAAGCGCAGCCTGCCACGCGCTATTGCCACCAACGATAGGAAAATTCAAATGACTACGCGCCAGATCGACTTGTAACTCAGTACCCGCTTTCGGCCACAAAGTGAAATCACGATCACTTGAGAAAATCATCAAAGCCAAGCGCTTACCGGCTGGGATAATGCGATCACCGGGTTGCAAGTCAAAGCGTAAGTCAACAAATTGCCCTGGTTTGAGCGGCACGCCTGGTTTCTTCGAATCGTAATTTCCCGCTTTGCTTAAGGACGCCGCATTTTGCGGATCAGCCCAAGCGCGAGACACCACCCCCATTTGTCCAGCAGAACCAACCGCCTTGCCATCAAATGGTAAAGTCACTAACCAGACCGACAAGTTCGCAGCGGGACGATTCGCCGCAACACGCAACTGAATTACAGGCGTACCCGACATATGCAAAGCTTGTTTCAATTCTGGCGTTGCGTAAATCAGGCGATGCGGTGATTGTTCTGTGCTGGCTAGCACGCCGCCAGCGAACTCTACATCATCGACAATTTTTTCAATCGCCAATTTCGCCGGCTTGCCAAGACCTAAGGCACCCGCTGTATTGCCGCCAGCCCCCAAAGATAGCTGCACAGCGCTGGCTTCAGGATTCGGGAAATCGAGGTAAGGCGTTGGTGGTGTGCCGCGCTCGACGTTTTCACGCATGATCATGGCACGTGCATCATTTTCGACACCATTATCGACGCCATACAAATAATGCGAGAACCAACGGTTGCGCATCTCCATCGGCGGTGGGCCACCGTGGCCACCATGGTGTAAGTACAGTTGCGCAGGCGTGCCTTGCTTTTTCAAGGCTTCATAAATGCGAATCGAATGCTCCGGCATGACATTCCAATCATGCTGGCCATGCGCCAACAGCGTGGCTGCTTTCACGCCCTTAATTTTGGTCAAGAGATCGCGCTCAGCCCAGAAATCATTGTAATCACCACGCAAGCGATCAAAACCTGCCATCATTTTGCCGTCACGAATCGTCTTATTGCAGTAATCGCGCTTCTCTGGTTTTCCGCTATAGATGAAGTCATACAGTTGATCCACGTCTTCGCCCAAATACCCGCCTGGGTGGCGAATCAAGCCATTACTACGGTAGTAATGGTAATAAGAAGTATTCGGCGCAATCGGAATAATCGCTTCTAAGCCTGCCACGCCAGTAGTGGCGGCTGCGAGCGGAATGGTGCCGTTATACGATGTACCTGTCATGCCCACTTTTCCCGTGGCCCAAGTCGCTTTCACTTCCTCATTGCCATCGCGGCTGGTATAGCCTTTAGCGCGGCCATTGAGCCAATCAATCACTGCCTTCGGCGCCAACTCTTCTGGTGCACCACCCACTGTCGGGCAGCCTTCCGATAAGCCTGTGCCTGGTGCTTCAGAATGCACGACGGCGAAACCACGTGGTACCCAAGTGTCGATCTCGGTCTTAGCGATCTCTGGGCGCACAGGAATGAATGCCGCTTGTTCGTTGACGGGGCGAGGTGGTGGCGCAGCGCCTAGTTCATGTTGCACGTCCCACATCTTTTGGTTTTTCATGGTGCCGGCAAAGTAGGGTGAAGACTCATACACTACCGCCACTTTCAAGCCCTCGGTATCGGTTTGATACGGACGCGTGACGTCGACATGCATGCGGTCACGTTTGCCGTCGGCATCGCTATCAAATTCGGTTTCTACCCACAGCTCTTGTTTGATCCACTTGGTTTTATCTTGGAAAGCAGGTACCACTTGGGCTTGCCCGTTATAAAACTGAGGCGCCGCCTTGGTGCCCTTACTCTCAGGAGATTGCGCAGAAGCGGCCACACTAAATGCGGCACTGATGGCTAACACCAGTGCGACAGGGCGCGCGATGTGTTGCCAAGTTTTGGTTTCAGAACGGTACATGCTTGCTTCCTTTAGGATAAAAAGCCGGAAATTCGTTTTTGGTAGGTAAATGACTAAACAAGAAAATAAGTAAGGTAATCAATCGCTTGCCTGCTTGCCTGCTTGCCTGCTTGCCTGCTTGCCTGCTTGCCTGCTTGCCTGCTTATGTTGACCAGCATTATGCCGATAAGTTTCGAGAAAACTGCAGGCTCTACCGGAAAATTTTCCGACTAGTTCAAAATCCACGCAATTCATGCAGAAAGCTGCATGACCCTTCCCCTCAAAGAAAATACTTGCACTATTTTTCATGCTTGATATGCTGCGCGCCTTAGACATTTTTTACAGTCTATACCGATGTTTCGATGAATTTGATGTTTTGGAATAAGTGTTATGCGCCTGCGTCTCCCTGGGTTAATTCTTGCTACTGTTTGTGCAGCGCTCACGGGCGCTACAGTTTGGTATCTCTCACCGAATGAAAACCCCGCACCGCTGAAACGCATCTTCGCCAAGAAACCGGTGCCCAGCAGCATGACATGGGAAGCCGAGATCAGCACCTACGCGCAACGATTTGCGGTCGAGACCGTCAAAGACAAATCTGCCAAAGATGCACAAGCCGTAGCGCCCGTCGCCAGCGAGTGGAGCGACGCCTTCGGTATCGTGTTTGATCGCAAAGGCAATACCTATATCGCCGACGCCGGTGATCACAACCGCATTTTGCGCATTAATAAAGAAGGTAAAGTCGAGGTCTTTGCGGGCGGTGAGGAAGGCTTTGTTGATAGTCCAGCCGATGGAAAAGGCGACGGCAACAACGAAACTAAAGCACGCTTTAACACACCATCAGCACTCGCCATCGATAACCATGGCAATCTGTTTGTGGCAGACACCGCTAACCACGCGATACGCAAAATCACACCCGAAGGTAAAGTCAGCACCGTGGCGGGCACTGGTGTCGCGGGCTTCCGCGACGGCGTAGCCAGCCAAGCGCAATTTAATGGACCGATTGGTGTCGCACTCAATAAGCAGGACGAGATCATCGTCGCCGACACCTACAATGACAAAATCCGCCTAATCAAAAAAGATGGACAAGTCGTAACCATCGCGGGCGGCGATGGTCCTGGCTATCAAGATGGCGTAGGTAGCACAGCCTTGTTTGATACGCCCAGCAATGTCGTCGTCAACAGTAAAAACGAAATCATCGTGGCCGATACGCGCAATAACGCGATACGCAAAATCACGCCAGAAGGTGAAGTTAGCACGCTGATGTTTAGCGCAAAAGATGATCAAAACGCCCTCATGCGCCGCCCTTTGGGTTTAGCGATTACGCATGATGATCATATTTATGTCGGTGAACTTTCACATGGCCGTTTGTTGCAAATTGCGCCGAACGGCGAAAGCCGCGGTGTCACCGGTGTCGATATCGATATCGTCGCTGGTGACGACACCAGCCCGCGCATACAAAGCCCGGCAGCGATTGCGGTTACCGCAGATGGTGAACTCTTAGTCAGCGATTCCGCCAAAAACCGCGTGCATAGAGTAAAAGCAAAGACCGACCTGCAAGCGAAAAATAAATCCACTTTGGTGAGCCCTACAGCATTAGCAGCAGAACCGAAAAGCGAACCTAGCAATATACCTTGGCCTTTGTTGCCGCAAGATCGGCCTCATGAAGTGGTAGGAACAATCGGCGAAGTACGCGGCAACTACAGCGGCGAAAGCCGCGACCATTTTCATCGTGGGCTCGATGTGCAAGGCGATATGGGTGAAAGTGTAGTAGCCGTGCGCAAAGAAAAAGTCAGCTCTCCGGTGCCGACGTGGGCCGCTGGCACCATTAACGAAGGCATGCGTGTGAGTAAGCTTTCTTATATTCACATGAAGGTAGGGCGAACACAAAGAGAAGCTGTGCTCAATCCGCAGAAGTTTCAACTGATCAAAGATAGCAGCGGCAAATTACAACAAGTACGCGTACAACGCGGCACGCGCTTTGAGGTCGGTGAGACGGTAGGCACCATCAACAGCATGTATCACGTGCATCTAAACTACGCGCCCGAAGGCGATGTCGTCAACCCACTGTCCTTGAAATTCGCTGGCTTTCAGGACAATGTCGCACCACAAATTAATCACATCGATATCGCCGATAAAGACGGCCGCATCTTGGGCCATGCACCAACGAAAGTACGGCCGCAAGCTAAACGTAGCAAGCTCAATAATCTGCCAAGCAAGAACAATACACACGATCTCGAAGAGCCGATCCTGATACCACGCAGCCTAGAAGAAGTCAGCATCATCGTCGACGCCTTCGACCAAGCCGACGGCAACGCCGAACGCCGCCGCTTAGGTTTATACGAGCTTGGGTACCAAGTCTTCAAAAGCGATGGCACGCCCTTACCTGGATTTGAAACCCCGCAGATCACGGTTCGCTTTAACTTACTCCCAAGCGACGAAGAAGCCGTCCAAGTCGCCTACGCAGAAAACAGCGGCATCACCGTACACGGCAGCGCCACCACCCGCTTCTTGTACAACATCAGCAATGAAATCAAAAACGGCCATGCGGTGATCAAGTATTGGAACATCAAAGACCTCCCCGCAGGTGAATACCGCATTCGAGTGTATGCGGCGGATTATGCGGGGAACCGAGCGGTGGGTCGCAATGAGATTGTGGTGCGGGTGGAGTGAGTATTTCGCGGGGCGCGGCATCCGTGGCGCCCCCTCAAAAATCTTGTTAGCTAAATTACCAATCGCGCCAGTTACTAGCGGGGCCTTCGCCATCTCCGTACTTCATTGGGTCTAGCCCAGCTGCTACGGCAATACGGTTACAGAGCTCACATAGATCTTCTCGTTCTCCAGTCTCTATCAGGCTGTCGTCTTTCTCGTTTAATTTGTTGAGAGCTTCGACTGCTTTCTGAAATGCGGCAAGTTTTTTCTCTTCAGAGGCTTGATCGCCATGAATAGCCAGCTCATCGATCAGACAATCAAATATCTTTACAAAAGACGCACACGCTTTTTCTGTATATTGCTCAAGTCCGCTTTCTGCCCAGCGCGCGAATGGATAATTTGCTCGGATCGCTGAAAGTCCTTTGCTATATTCGTTGTCTGGTGCTTCTTTTTTCTTGAATAGTCCGAACATAATTTCTTCCTCGTTGCTTATCTTCTTAAAGGCGAGCTTGTTTTAAATTAAAAGGGCGCAAGGTTTTATAAACATGCAAACTGAGAACAGCCAGTAGATAATGTTACCCAGCTCAACAAATCACACTAGCCTTCATATGAAAATACGATCAAATCTGCCTCAGGGATAACTATCAGGCCTCCCTCAGCGGAGGTCGCATAATAGGAGCCTGGAGCCTCAAGTGCACCATAAATTATGCTTTCAAGCTCGCGAGGTAACTTGGCGCAGTTTATACCGTTGAGCCATCGATCTTTCAAGCTTAATCCATCGTCAGTTATTTTATGCGGTGTTTCAATCCATTCACTGAACGCGTGATAGTCGCTGCCGTCATTCCGTGCTTGCCGTGCGTGTGC
This sequence comes from uncultured Oxalobacteraceae bacterium, assembly GCA_937996605.1. Classification (GTDB taxonomy): domain Bacteria; phylum Pseudomonadota; class Gammaproteobacteria; order Burkholderiales; family Burkholderiaceae_D; genus Undibacterium. Next base: position 25,046 of record CALKVB010000014.1, read on the forward strand.
AAGTGCAGAGAGAGGATTCCTTTTAATGTTTTCGGCAGAGTCCTTTGACAGTCTAAAGATAGCGACACCGCAGCCTTCGCGAAAGCCGCTTTGACCAGCAATTGCCAACGTATCTGTGACTTCAATACTTGCAGGTAAAATTCCGACATGCGATTGAAGCTCCCAAAATCTCCAGGCCAGAGCCACAACCAAGATAAACAACAATACTCTGAAAATTCTCATAGCTGGCAAAGGTTCGAATTTAACGACGTCTTTGACAACCCGCTGGGATGAATGAGTGGGTGAAAGCCCGTAGGTGCGAGTGCCAAAGCGTAATCGCACCTTCTTTGGTGTCTAACGCATGAGTTAAGACACGTCATGTGCGTACGATTCCAAACGACCACAACTTTTACAACGGTAGGTAACGACAGGCATTTTCCTACTTCCGGATTTAACGGCAGACATACGCCAGAACGAAGTATTGGGATCTCCACTCGCCCATGTGGCCTGACTTGCAACGTCATAGTCACCTTTGTCAAGAACGAAGCCTTTTTCTAATTCTCCATCACATCTAATGCATCTTTCCATGATTACCTCATTCTATATATTTCAGCCTTGCGCTTGAACCCAATGTTAAACCGCACCTTCGCAATCCCAATTTAAACGTCAAGATTGGCGTCGCTCCATTGCCGCAATAAGCTGATACAAACGGCGCTTATTGTATTGCTGAAGCAAGCAGGGATAGAGGTTGCCCAGCACATTCAACACGACAAAGCTGAGTCCTATCTTTGGTCCGTAAAACATCCAAGAAAAAACTGTTAAAACTGCCATCACCGCGAAGCCCACCCAATGCGATACTTCAGCGGCAGCGATGTGCTTGCGAATATCTTTGAGTAATTGCAGGTCACGATTCTTGGGGATTTTGATATTGGTATTAAACATGCGCAGCGGCGTTGCCAACAAAATTTTTCGAAACCAGGCGACTCCCAGTCTTTCATAAGTCTTCTCATCGGCGAACACATAACGCCCGCTGAGCCATTCATAGAACGGCATACGACGGAGTACGAGGTCGACTAAAACACCAATAATGAAAGACAAAAACATCACGGCGACTGCGTTATTGAGGATTGTCATTCTTGGTGTTTGAAGCGTTCTTAAGATTGATGGATGAGGCTGAAGCTTGGTTTATATCCACTGCACAGAGTTCAATGCAATTAGCGAAAAACCCGCTTCACTAGCTGATCGGGTGGAGTTAGTTTACAACTTCTTGCGCCTTGAGAGCTACCCCATCCATGAAGAATCCGGTTTTCCTGCGACATCATTCCACCCATTAATAATTGAAAGGAACGCTGCTCGGCTAATACTCTTCCGTTTTTTCGATCCTTCACATAGAAAACAAACTTTCTAATCTCGTACTCGTCTAGGTCGCCATAAGCTTGTCCAATGTAATACCGAATGTGTTCATCGAATTTTACTATCGTATTGAGGTCACATAGATTGCGGAATGCAGCCTCACTCTGCTCGGTGTTTTTTACACTCAGATAATGTGCAATGCGGCAGGCTTCAGGAATAGCCGGATTTGTCCCAGTCGAATCGCGTTGGAAGATCACTTCACGCAGTGGGTCATAGCCAGCGAACAAATCTTTAAGTAAATAGGCAGGTGAATATTCGAGATCTAAAACAGAAAGTTTTGCCGAACCCATAGGCTCATTCGTGCGCCTAAATTCATCACTTACATCCCAACCGGAGAGCTTGGATACGAGAGAGCTACCGCTCAAGAGTGCGCTACCGTCAGCCGCGTCTTGGGTAATCTGTTCCGAGGCCTGCTCTTTGCACAGCTGCTCGAGCTTTGCGATTTTCTCTGTATCAGTGAAAATAGTTCGCTGACATCCAGATATAAGTACCATGCAACAAGTAACAAAAAACAATCTCTTCATATCGGGTATGTACTCAAAACTTTGCTAAAGTGTCGCCGCAGCGGAATGTGGGTCGCAATACGGAATTGGATATAAATTCGAGTCATTTTTCGGGCGTCATTACTCGTACGCCTTCAGAAGCTCAACTATATCTTTTGATAGAGCTCGAAATGCACCGTGGACAGTTGTAGAAAGCTTTTCAAGATCATCAAAGTCAGGGGTGGCAAGCAAGACTACTTCAAAAATTGACCATTCCGGCATTTTATTTTCGTCCACCCACTTCGTGCCCTGCAATTTTTCCCAGAATGCAGTCTGAACATCCTTGGTTTGTCCGAGTAGCCAAAGCTCGAAACGAGCGTGATGATGACTAAACACCAGCGCTAACTTCAGTTTATGCTTCTTGAGGTAATCATTCTGTAGATAAAAATAAGTGAAATCGATATAGCCATGTAGCAGGTTTGCGACTGAGTACTCACTGATATACGTCTTTGAAAAATCAGTTCTAAGATGTTGAACAATGCCGACCAAACTTTGATAAGTTTTCTGTATCTCGCCGCTTGCAAATGCTTCTTTATAAGCTGGTATACGCGTATTTAAGCTCTTATCCGACACTAACTGTCTCCACTATTTTCATCTCGTATACTTCGGCACTGATTGAGAACATACAAAACTGAAGATATCCAAGATTTCTTATTCAATTCCATGCTGCGCCAACCAAGCGTATGCCGATTCCATATCTGTGCTGCGTTCATAGGGAACCAGTTGCATTGCTCGTTGCGACAAGGTATCAACCAAACGCACGTGCAATTCTGAAGGTAGCAATCCCGTGAAAGCAACCATACCGTGCTGTACACCCGACTCGAAAAACTCCCACCATGCCTCGATCGCCTCGGGTGTGGCACCCGTCCATAAACGGGCATCGCTCAGTAGCCCCCATGGTCGTAGCCCACGTTCCAACCACATGAGCTTAGACTGCGCAAGCAAATCACGTGCAGTGATATCGTTCCAGGTATCGATGTACTCGACCACAAAGACATCACCTTGCCAGCGCAACTTGAACTCGCCATGAGGCTTAGGTATAAATCGCATGATTGGAGTCTCCAGTTAGTGGAGACTATCATAGCTAAATCACTAGGACTCGGCAATCCTGCTGATCCACAGCAAGAACGACGATGGTGAAAACTAACTCACTGCAGATCTTCGGTTTCGAAATACACAAGCACACCTGGGCTGCGATGCTGATCTTTTGCATTCAACAGCGGCTTTTGCAAACGTGATACTTCAGGAAATGAAAGGCTGGTATCTGGCAAACGAACGATCTTTGGTAGGTTTGATTTGGCGAATTCACTCAATTTGAAGATCACATCAAAGTCAGGGCGGCGGTCGATTTCTTTGATGAGAAACCGCTCTTTTCCGTGCCCAATAAGCTGATAGCGCCCCTCAGTGTCTGCTAGCGTTTCGCTCTTTAGGTGTCTGAACATCAAGACCTTATCGACGACTACCGTCTGTCCTGCATAACGTTCTGTGCCGCCGCGTTCAAAGTGGCCTTCAGCGAAACGCGCGGTGAATTGTGTGATCGGTTTTGGATTGTTTGGCGAGAATCTTTGTAAATCGAAGTCTTCAGGATCAAGCGACCAATACTGGGGGCGTTTTGCCAAGGCTTGCGCTAATTTCTTTTGTACGGCGGCGTCAGCCAAATGAAATTGAATGACTATCTGAGAATCATGCGGTGCGTGGAACATGGGCATGTGAGATGCATACAAAGCAGACTCACCACCAAACACTACCATGCCATGTTTTCCCCAGCTTGCGTTCTGCGCTGGCGAAGGCCGAGAGACTTGCGCCTCGCTGGTGCTGGAGAAAACAAAAAACAGCGCTAAGCAAATCAATCCAAAGGACGCCCAAGCGCCCGCAATTGCAGCAGATTTTGTTGTAGCTTCTATTGTCATCAGAAAAGCCTAACGTTGAGCTGACTGGAACTGCGCGCAACATACAGAAACCAGAGAGCAAGTGATCAAAATAGATACCAAATGTCGAAATGCCTACATATGCAGTTTCCGCGTCGAGAGTCGAGTTAGAGCCGTGAATCTCAACCATTTCTTTACTTTTTCTTTAACTCCGACACGCAAGGTAGTTTGAGATTTTTTTTAGAAAACCTCTGTACGCTTGATCAGGCATAGAAATGTGCCACTGCTGGCCACACTCACCGCAAACAAAATTTGTTTCCCATTCATCTGTTTTTACTACATCCGCTTTGCCGCTTGCAATTAGTTGCTGAATGCGAGACCGCTCACACACAAAATCATTTTCGGTCGTGAAGCCACCGGTTTCATGACGGCCTCCCGGGTTGCAGGATTCACAGGACATATGAGCTCTAACGCTAAATTGAGGTGAACAGCGAGACACGGCAAATTTTCAAACAAAACAATACCACGGCTTCACCGTGGAACGTTACGTTAGCCTCAATGATCTGTTCTTGAACTTCGCCTTTTTGAATTTTGATATAGCCTGAAAACTCCACCTTCGGGAGTTCATCGATTGGCCCCTTCAATTTAATTCTTTTGCCCTTAGAGTTTTTAATCTCAAGCAAACGCTCATCAGGTTGGAAATACATCGGTCGATGTGACCGATTCACTGCTAGAATTTTTATGCATACATGGTCACCGCATGCAAGGATTCCACCGATGTGTCATAGCAAATCTCTTGTGCCTGTGCATTGAACGATAGAGCAATGACTACCGAAAGAACCAATTTAAGGACATTCAAATTCATTCCTTTTTCCACATCATCGATATTTCGAAATAGGGGCCTAAATTCCAAAATTAATAAAAACGCGAACTCCTCGCTCCTCTCACAAATGCATTCCTCTGCTTTTTGCAATTGCTTTTCTCGGGATCTATTTTTACCCTCTGCTTAGCGTGATGCATTAAGGTTGAGCGCTTCAATCTGAGCCTTAAGTTCGGTGATATTAGTCCATGAGAGAATAGGGGAATTTTGGCGCTCGTCTGGTGGATTGCTAGGAAGTGAATCTGACCAACCACCGCAACCAACCAAGGGCAGGAGAGGTCGCTTGTGAAGCCATGCAAGGCACACCTCTGAAATTGTGCCTGCACGGCCTCCGATCACAATACAAGCATCTCCCGATAAAGCCATAAGCAAGTTTCTAGCGTCTCCCATTCCACAGGGCACGACCACGGTCGCTGGCCAGTCGACTGCAGGCATTTCGGATGGCGGGATGATGCTAAGCACCTGACCACCTGCAGCGATCGCACGTTCGGCGGCGACGCGAGTAGCGGGGCTGCCACAGCCACTGACTACAGTGATTCCAAGTTGCGCGCACAGCTCACCCGCTTCAGCGGCGCGCTGGTAAGCAAGTGAACCTGGTTCGGCGCTGCCGAGGATGGAAATTTGAGGATGGCGATAAGAAGTGGACATAGCTTAGTTTATACAATTCACAAATTTTAATGACCCAAGAAACTATGGGCAAAGCTAATCATCAAAGATCGAAGATCTAAGCTCGCCTTTTTTGGTTTCCATTTACAGATATTTTTGAGTAGAGCAGATACGACAATTTGGGACTTAACGTTCGCTTGCCCCCATTTACAAGCCTATGCAAAAGAAATGGGATGAAGCATACACCGATCCAACCGGACTTGAACGACATGCTATCGGGCATCTGCATAGATCGTAGGGAAATAGCGTTCCATGAGCGACTTCGGATACAACGGCGCGGCAAACCCGTACTGGGCGTAGAGCCCATGTGCGTCACCGGTGGCAAGCGAGAATCTGCGCAATCCCTGAAGTTGATGGTGGCCGAAAACGGCATCCATCATCAACTTACTCAACCCTCTGCCGCGATATTCAGGCAGCACAAAGACATCAACAAGATTAGCAAAGGTGCTGAAGTCAGAAATAACGCGGGCGAACGCGACTTGGTCGCTACCGATGAAACCGCCAAAACATAGCGAGTTATCGATAGACTTCTGAACAAGCTCAAGCGGAATGTCCCTGGCCCAACTGGTATGTCTCGAGAGAAAGTTATGAATCAGGGGCACATTCAACTCTGCTGTCTCTGTAGAAATTCGTAGCTCTGTCATAGCAACCAAATAGATGTCGATTTTCGCGGTAACGAAAAATGAAATAGAAATCGGCAAGCAACGCGGTGAAAACCAACACGAAGAGTGCAACAACAAATGCCGGTTTTATCGAATAGTATGCGAACTTGCTATCTCACTATCAGCGCCGGGCGAACAGATTCTACTCAAATTTCGACGCAGGTCAACAGCAAAGATGCCACAGTAGAAATCAGATGTATCGTCGCCCTTAGGCAAATGTGAATAGCACTCAACACTGAAACGACGCGCTTAGGCTGCTAGTTTCTCCACAATGTCTTCTAATATTTTCTCGCCATACGGCCACACACCAAATCCACTAGCAGAATTAATGTGACCCGAGTCACCAACGTTAATGAACTCTGCGCCCCACTGCTGTGCACAATTGCGAGAAAACGCAATGTCGGCATACGGATCACTTTCGCTGGCGATCACAATACTATGAAAGTCGAGCTTAGCTAAGGGAACATCCGCAAAACCCAATGCTTCTTTGGGAAATGCTTCTGCTTTTGGATCTGGGGGAGCGACCAAAAGTGCGCCTGCAATTTTCAAGGTAGTAGATGCCGCCCAGTGTGCTACGAGAAGACAAGACAGACTATGAGCGATCAAAACTATGTTTTCGCCTAATTCGCTCACACGAAGTTCGAGTTTCTCCTTCCATTCCGAGCAAACTGGCTTGTACCAATTATCTTGATCAATTCTCTGAAAATCAGAACTCAGGCTCTCCCAATGGCTCTGCCAGTGATTTTCATCCGAGTTTCCGATTCCAGGCAATATGAGAAATTTCAATGTCATGCGTATCTTCTCCGAATTATCAAAGCTTGACGTTGAGCAGCGACAAGTACTGTGCCGGTAGGCGCCAACTCACTCGAACAGCTTGGCCTGCTTGCTTTGGTTTCGAATTATAAATCTTGTATACATACAGGACAACGCTTCGCACTAAGAATAACAAACAAGGCAGCAGCAACAGTCCTTGGTACACTAGCACCAGGCCTTAAAATTGATCGGCACTCGATAAGGCCGGAAAATTCGGTTTTTATTCTTGCTTCCAAGGTCATCGAGGCGAGCACAAGAAGCACAACACTCGCCCCCAAATTCCAATGCGTAGTAGCGAACTCGGGCGAGGGGCCCTAGAAATCCTCATTGCACTTTAGGGCTGCAAAAAACTCTTAGTCCACAGACTATCGCTCAAGGTATACAGCGCGCGAAGATGCAAACGACTTTCCCTAAAACTTAGAAATTCGATCGAATGTGGAACAATAATGTACCCTCCCCAAGCATTGGGCTTAGGTATCTCTGCATGCAGATACTTATGCGAAATACTGTCTATTCTAGTTTGCAGCTCGGCTTCAAGCTCGAGTGTTTGGCTTTGCTGAAAAGCTGTGGTGGTGAGTTGTGCTTCTTTGCTGCGTGTCTTCCAATATTTAAGCGCTTGGTCTTGGTTGATGGGTGTCGCGCTGCCTTGTACTCTGATTTGGTAACCTACATGATCCCACCAGATTGTCATGGCGATTTTGGGATTGTGTTTAAGATGCTCACCTTTGGCCGAATCGAGATAGGTGCAAAAGATGAAGCCTGTTTCGTTGACTTCTTTTAAGTCGACGAAGCGCCCTGAAGGGAAGCCATGTTGGTCTATGGTGGAGATACAGACAGCGCTTTTTTGTTTGAGTGGGGAATCGGCTAGCGCGTTTTTCCACCACAAATTAAATTGCTCGAAGGGGTTTTTCATATCTTGTTTTGTTGCGTGCAGGCATGTTGTGGTGGGGACGATTTGATTTCGATTTTCCTCCTTGCTATTTAGCAGCGATAAATGCAAGGTCTAACTTCTTAAATACATCGTCAAATATTTATCAAACATTGATCGAAAAATATTTGGCTTCAAACTGCATGCCCTTTCTTTCATAAAAGCGATGTGCAGCTTCACGGGCCACGCCCGATACCAATCTCATTTGCTGACAGTGATGCGCTTTGGCATAATCGAGCAACCAATCAAACAGTGTGCTGCCATAGGCTTTTGAACGGTCTGCTTCGGTTGTGATGAGATCTTCTATTTCAAGATATCGGCCGGAGTGCAACCATTCAGCGATGCGTATACCAGCAACTGCTTTGATCGATTTATGCGATTCATCGGAATTTCCGTATGAGTCTGCCAGATACACCAGTTTGAAATTATTCTCCGCTAGTCGCCTCACGGTGCTGACAAAATCTTTTCGCTTAAGATGCGGCCGTAGCTCTGACACAACCTCAAAGCAATTGATGATATCGGCGTCACTGTCTGCAATTTTGATTTCCATGCGTACCCTCTTTTAACCGACGAGACGCTAGGGTTTAGCGAAATTCGTCCATGCGCCACATAATAGTACTTTCTTGCACTGAAAATTAAATTCCTGCTTCTTTACGCAAACGTAAGAATGACACACTCAGATCACTAGATGCTTTTGCATATGCAGTACCAGAATTGAGCATGCTATCAGCAGCATCAAATTTCTGCGCGTTGACAGCCTTTGCCACCTTACTGACTTCTGCGTGAAAGACTTTATGTTTGTGCACGCAATCGGCATGCGCGGCCAATTTGCCGTAACGTGCTCCACCTGGGCCGTATAACCATTCACCTAGTTCACAGCAATCGTCTCTCGATAATGTCACCACATCGAGTTGTTCACGCTTGGCGATGGCAGTGCGGAGTTTTGTTTTCCATTGCGCATGGGTTTCAACAGCGTTATCGAGATTCATGACGGTTCCTTTTCGTTTACTCTTGCTTTGATCAATGAGAGGGTAAGACGCGGCAATCACATCACATGAAACGAGGCTTGAAATTTCTCAAGTCGATTCATGCGATGTGAGCGATATCGATTAAGCTGCTTTTGCGTTCACCACAGGGAAATCGATATCAGTTTGCGCCACGTTATTGATGTAGTTAGTCAACACATTGACAGCCACATTCGCCACGATTTCGATCACCGCAGCTTCATCGAAGCCGGCTTGGCGCAAAGCGGCTAACTCGGTATCGCTGACGCGGCCACGAGATTGTGCCACACGCAAAGCAAACTGCAATGCGGCTTCTGTGCGTGGGTCTTCAGAGCGAGCACCGCGCGCTGCATTGATTTCTGCATCGCTGATTTTGGCGACATTACGACCCAAGAAATCATGGGCAGACAAGCAGTAATCGCAAGCGTTGTATTCAGCGATTGCCAAGGCAATGCGCTCACGCAGTTGCACGTTCAAACTACCTTTTGCCAGCGCGCCGTTGAGCGATAAGTAGCCTTCCAAGGCGGCTGGGCTATGGCCCACCAGTTTCATCAAATTAGGAGTAACGCCTAATTGCTTTTGCACTGCTGCAAGCAAAGGTTTAGAGGATTCGACAGATTGTTCAACGCTAGGGATAGAGATACGGGACATGGTAATTTCCTTTAAATAGGCTAAGTTTCAAAATGGTCCATCTTGTATATCGCTGCGTTTCCAGCGAATGGATACACTATATTTACTTTGCCCAAGATAGAGAATCCCCTAAAAAACGAATTAACTATTCCACTTTTCGGAATAATCAAGGCTAAACTCCACTGTCGCTCTCGATATCTTTGCCTAGGAATTGTGCGACAAGCTGAATGCTGAATGCTTATTGCTTATTGCTGATATAGCTGATCTGACGAAAGGGTCGCGGAAGACAAGTACAAGCCCGCCGCAATCATCGACCATTCACATGAAAAGAGTACGAAGCAAAGCAAGCTGAATCGGGGCCGAACAAATGCGGCGCAAGCCGACGCAGGTTCTCTTGCTACGGCTGCGGCGAATATTAACGCAAGGCTAAAGTGAAGCAGTTTGATTCGATATTATCGAGCGAGCAACGGCTGTGGGCGAAAGTTGTGTTGACTTTGCGAGTCGACCGATCTTCGCGTACCAAGCGGCATTTTCTTCTCGATGCGGCTACTAAAAAGCCAAAACCCGCTCAAAGTTTAAATAAGTTGACCTGATGCGCCAGATTGTTCGCCTCTTGATGTAAAGCGTTTGCTGCAGCGGCCGATTCTTCCACCAAGGCGACGTTTTGTTGTGCGCCGTTTTCCATCAAAACGATAGCTTGGTTGGCTTGATGTATACCCAAACTTTGCTCTTCGCTGGCCCTTGCGATTTCTTCCATAATCTGTGACACACGCGCCACGCTCTCTACGATTTCGTGCATTGTCTCGCCAGCCGCAGCCACCAATTTTTCGCCCGCGCTCACTTCATTCACAGACTCGGTGATTAACTCTTTAATTTCCCTCGCGGCGGCTGCCGAGCGCTGCGCCAAACCGCGAACTTCAGATGCGACCACAGCAAAGCCTCGCCCTTGTTCACCCGCTCTCGCAGCTTCAACTGCCGCATTTAACGCCAGGATATTCGTTTGAAACGCGATGCCGTCAATCACGCTAATAATGTCAACGATACGTTTCGACGAGGCATTGATCGAGCTCATCGTATCGACCACTTTTCCAACTACGTCGCCGCCCCGCACTGCGACATCCGAAGCCGCCATCACCAGGGTATTGGCTTGCTTGGCATTTGCTGCGTTATTCGCGACCGTGCCACTCAGTTGTTCCATCGCAGAAGCATTCTCTTGTATTGCGCTAGCCTGATCTTCAGTTCGCCCCGACAACTCCATATTGCCAGCAGCGATTTGCCCTGAATTGGTCGCGATGATATCGCTAGAGGTACGAATCGAACTCACAATTTTGTGTAGCTTTTGAATGAACAAATTTAGCGAATCAGAGATTTTTCCGAAGTCGCTACCGAGTGGAGGTAATTGATGGCTTAAATCGCCTTCGCCTTGTCCCAAATCATCTAAGGCTGAAAGTATATGCTGCAGAGGTTGATTGATACTACGAGTTACGTAAATTGCGAGGCAGGTCGACAAAAAGAAAACCAAAAGACCGAGCCAAATGCTAGTGGAGATCAACACGTTGGCCTCTTGTGATGCCTTCTCAGTGCTATCACTCACTTGCTTTAACTGGCCATCAATAAAGGGCTTCAGGCTGGCCTGCAACTCCAAACTCGACTTATCAAATTGCGGCATCATGGCATTACCCATTTCAGCACCGCCTTCAACATAGGCTGCCGCTAACTTTTTTCCTTGCAAATAAAATCGTTCCGCTTTAGCGCGAATTTCGATTAAGGTATTTAACTGCGCTTTATCCGATTTCAGTTCATAATATTTTTGGAACTGATCGACACCCGCCAGAAACGCCTTGTAATTTACTTCCGCTTCTTTCCACCCATCGTCAAGGCCATCTTTACCTTGGGTGGCGGAGACGTCAGTCAAATACTGTTGCACTTGTGTGATGTCTTGCGCCATATCTTTCGCTATCAACGCATACACCACGCTCTCTTTTTCAATCTGAAAAATCTGGCCCTTGATTTCTTTTAAACCTGAATAAAGAAACAGCACAAACGCGCCAAAAAATACAATCGGCACCGACATACCGAAAATAATCTTAAATCGCACTGAGAGATTGTTAAGGGACATGAAATACTCCAAAATTCATGGTGCAGCAAAAAGGAACTCGCCCAAGGAAGAGCCTCTACTTTTTAACTGCAGATGGGATAGCAAAACACATCAAGTAGTATGCCATTTATTACCTGTAAGAAATGTATTTTCAATATGCGCAGTCTCAAAAATACATCGAAATGAACCAATTTTTGTTAAACATTGTTGAATTATTGAGGGCCAAACGTGAAGCCTTATTCGATGACAAAGTTTGATACCAACGATCGGATCTTCGTAGATTAAGCTATTCGCAGCTGACAAATAGATTTACTCCCTGCGATGCATACGATGGATCAATAAGGTTTCTTCGACACCGAATTGAGAATGAGGCTTGACGCTGAAGGTCATTGCGCAGTCTCATGCATCATTCAGTCTAAGGCGTTGATCTGGTGCTGGGACACAATTGATCAACTCATCACCACCTTGAGTGATCGAGGTGATCAGCATGATCGACAAGGATATGGGACTCAAATATTTAAAGGCAGACGTGTCATTCATGAAGTCGGTCACACCTATTTTCCTAGGTTAGTGAATTCGTACGAGCGTCAGTGGTGTTGGATGGATGAAGTCTTCAATTCTGTTTTACAGAGCCTAGCGGAGCAAACCTGGGAAAGAAATTTTCCTAGATTACGGAAGGATTGACGGTGTTATGAATTGTACCAATCGTATGACCCAATTATGACGAAGAAAATTTGCCAGGCTGATTACCTGATATTTGCTAGGCACACACTACCAATGAAGCGCATAGAAAAAAGAGGGTGTATCCCTCTTAACAAATTCTGTTAGTCTCTGGGCCGCAGAAAATTCAATCTCACTAATCCTAAAGACAGATGCGATAATACGGCTGGCGCTGCACATCTGTATCAAAAACCTATGTTAAATAACGAGCGGTGCCATCCCTTAAGACTAAGTAATGACTAAGTAATCGGAATCCACTATGAGCTCCACAACAATGCAACGAAGCGATTGGTCCACCTTTGAACAAGCAGCACCGAGTGTTATCGCTGCACTAGCCATGCTCGGTAAAGCGGTGGACGATTCCGGCCTAGACAAACAACTTACTGAATTAATCAAGCTGCGTGCATCTCAACTAAACGGATGCGCCTTTTGCCTGCAATACCATCTGAATCTCGCACGCAAGCTCGGGATGGAGCAGGCAAAAGTCGATCTGGTGGCAACCTGGCGAGACGCAGGAATTTTTTCAGCGCGAGAACGTGCTGCATTAGCCTGGACCGAAGCACTTACCTTAATGGCGCAACAGCACATTTCAGACACACTCTACGCACAGCTAGGGGAAGAATTCTCAAATACAGAAATCAGCTTCTTGACTGCTGCGGTCGGTGCGATCAATGCATGGAATCGCATCGCTGGCGCGCTGCAATTTCCGCCTCCTATCCCCAAAAAATAAACAATACAGTTTTTAGTTTTTGACGCGGGCTCGAACTTTCCACACGTATGTTCTCCTATCCTCGTCAGAAGATCACGAGAAGGCATACACGGCAGAATTAAAAGGTGCTTGGCTTAGCTTTGAGGATCTAAATTAATCAACGCTTTGCCGATCGAAGAGCTTTGACAATAGGCAGATTCTGTTTACTCAACTCACCCGTACCGCTGCAGACGTTCTCGGCGATTACGTCGCCGCGCAAATTCTTACCATTCTGTGACGCCACAATGAGGTAATTAGAGCCCACGTTCCAATAACTGCCAAGACAATGACAAGCATCTTCCGAAACAACTTCAACTCTAGATGGAACGCGGCCTAGCAGGTGTTCGGTTACTTCAGCGGTCACAAGCTTTCCACCGCATTTTGGTGCGCGATCG